>NZ_WBRZ01000350.1:0-4771 GCF_008923895.1 Pseudomonas sp. GXM4 | reverse complement strand
TTCGTGCCTTCACAATATTTGTGAATTACGCCGACTACTGTGGGAGCGAGCCTGCTCGCGATAGCTGTTTCAAAGATGCATCAGCGGAAGCGATCAACCTCGGAACGCAGATCCGCCGCCAGCTTCTCCAGCTCTTTCGCGGTGACAGCCAGGTTCGACACAACCTCACGCTGCTCACTGTTGGCCAGTGCGATGCTCTGCAAATTGCTGCTCAGCAACGTCGCAGTGCTGCTTTGTTCCTGAGTGGCGGTGGTGATCGCGGCGAACTGCTGGCCTGCCGAACGGCTCTGCTCATCGATCCGCGCCAGTGCCGAGGCGACATTGGCGTTGCGCGAAAGGCCTTCCTGCATCAGCACATTGCCCTGTTCCATGGTGCTGATCGCGTTGCCGGTTTCCTGTTGGATGCTGTGGATCATGCTGGAGATTTCATCGGTCGCCTGACGGGTACGCGAGGCGAGGCTGCGCACTTCGTCCGCGACCACGGCAAAACCGCGACCTTGTTCACCGGCACGAGCGGCTTCGATGGCAGCGTTAAGTGCCAACAGGTTGGTCTGCTCGGCGATCGAAGTGATCACGCCGACAATCCCGCCGATTTCCTGAGAGCGCTGCCCCAGCGTGTTGATCACGCTGGCGGTGCTGTTCAGCGCGCCAGCGATCTGCTCCAGCGACGACGACGCTTCTTCCATCGAGCTGCGGCCGATCTGGGTCTGCTGAGCGTTTTCCTGCGCCAAGCGCTGGGTCGCGCCCATGTTGTCGGCAATGTTCAGCGACGTCGCGCTGAACTCTTCCACGGCGCCGGCCATGCTGGTGATTTCGCCCGACTGTTGCTCCATGCCTTCATACGCGCCGCCGGACAAACCGGACAGCGCCTGCGCACGGCTGTTGACCTCTTCCGAAGCGCGGCGGATGTGCTCGACCATGGTCGACAGCGCCTGGCTCATCTGGTTGAACGCGCGGGACAGCTGACCGATTTCATCGTGGCTCGATACGTTCAGCCGCACACTCAGATCACCCGCGCCCAAGGCTTCGGCCTGACGCACCAGATCGCCCAGCGGTGCAAGTTTGCTGCGCAGCAGCCAGACCACGGAACCGACCGCGAGCAACATCGCCAGCAGGCTGCCGATCGCCAGTTGCGTACCGACACTCCAGGTCACCGCGCGGATCTCGGCTTTCGGCATGCTCGCCACCACCGACCACGGGCCACCTTCGAACGGCACGGCGATGCTGTAGAAGTCCTCACCCTTGTCGCTCCAGAACTCACCCTTGCCCGGGGTTTTCACCAGGTTGTTGATGGTCGGGGCGGCTTGATCCAGGTTTTCGACGCCGGCAATCGGCACCAGCCATTTGTTCTGCTCGTCGAGCAGCGCCAGCGAGCCGGTCTTGCCAATGCGGAAGCGCTTGAGATTGGCGAACTGCGCGTTCTGCGCATCGGTGTAGTCGAAGCCGACGTACAGCACGGCGATGATCTTGCCGCCCGCATCGCGCACCGGGGTGTACTGCGACATGTAGTAGCGCTCGAACAGCAACGAGCGGCCGACATAACTCTGCCCCGCCATCAACTTCGCGTACGCCGGGTTGGCATGATCGAGCACGGTGCCGATGGCACGGGTGCCGTCCTGCTTGCTGACGTTGGTGCTGACGCGGATGAAGTCTTCGCCGCTGCGCACGAATACCGTGGCCACACCAGCGGTCATCTGCTTGAACTCGTCAACTTCCTTGAAGTTGTTGTTCAGCACCTCGTTGCCCAGATGCAGGCCCGGAGTCTGCACGCCGGCCACGGTCACTGGCTGATCGGGGTGCACACTCAAACCACTGCCGAAGCGCTTTTCGAACAACCCGCTCAGGCGCAGGGTGCTTTCGCGCAGCGTACCGTGGAAGGTACTCAGCTGATCGGCCAGCAGCCGGGCCTCACTGGCCAGATGCTCTTCACGGGTGGCGAGGTTGGCGGAATCCAGCGAACGCAAGGCGAACACCGTACTGCCGCTGATGACTATCGCCAGTATCACAGCAAGGGCAAGGCCCAGCTGCGAGGCGATCCGAGCACGAGGTTGAGACATGAACAGCTCCTGGCCGAGCCACCGAATCCTCCTTGATCGCGGTAATTGCCCGGAAAATATTCTAATAATGGGGGTAGCGCGGAACCGGCACGACGGTTCCACATGCTCGTAGTCGGCGGAAAATCCGAATACTTGAGCGGATTGCGTGGGTATGGCGCAGTAGTGGCATTGTGCCGGCTCGAACGTTTCAGCTCAAGCGCTCTACCGCCGGCAATTGCATGGCACGGACTTCGCCTTGGAGAAAATCGCTGAGACGGCGCAAACGTTCACCTCCCGGGCGCGGCTTTGGCCAGACCAGGTAATAATTCAGGCCACTGGCGACGGCCGTAGGCCACGGCAGGCTCAAGCGCCCTTGCGCAACATCTTCGGCAACCATCAACAGATCCCCCATCGAAACGCCGTAGCCGCGCGCCGCCGCGATCATGCCCAGCTCCAGCGTATCGAACACTTGCCCGCCCTTGAGCGAAACCTGATCGGACAGGCCCATGCGCTCCAGCCAACTGCGCCAGTCGCGGCGATCCGGGGTCGGGTGCAGCAGTTCAGCAGCTGCCAGACGCGCTACATCCCAAGGTTGATCATTGAGCAGGTTCGGCGCGCCGACCGGGATCAATTCCTCGGGAAACAGCAGGCTCGCTTCCCAGTCCGGCGGGAAATGCCCGTCACTGAGCAACACCGCGCAATCGAACGGTTCATTGTTGAAGTCCACCGAATCGATATCCATCCATGCGCTGGTCAGTTGCACCTCATTGCCCGGCTGCAAATGGCGGAAGCGACTCAACCGCGCCAGCAGCCAACGCATGGTCAGGGTCGATGGCGCTTTCATGCGCAGAATGTCGTCCTCGGCGCGCAAGGTATTACAGGCGCGCTCAAGGGCGGCGAAGCCTTCGCGGATACCGGGTAGCAGCAGCCGCGCCGATTCGGTCAGTTGCAGATTGCGCCCGCTGCGGTGAAACAGCCGGCAGGCGAAGTGTTCTTCAAGAGTGCGCATGTGCCGACTGACCGCGCTCTGGGTGATCGACAGTTCTTCCGCCGCGCGGGTGAACGAGCTGTGTCGCGCTGCCGCTTCGAATGCGCGCAGGGCATACAACGGCGGAAGGCGTCGGGACATACACAGAGCTCCAATAGCGGGGATACAGCCAATTCGGCAGGACGATTCAGGATGAGTATTAATCATGCCACCCATCCTTTTTATCCCTTTGTGCAAAGCCTGCCAAGCGCCGAGAATCGACGCTCTTCTGTTCCCTCTGAAATTTGGGTGGTGATGACCATGCAGCATCCTGTGCGTACCGAACTCTGGGCCATTCTGCGGCTGGCGGGGCCGCTGATTGCTTCGCAGTTGGCGCACATGCTGATGGTGCTGACCGACACCCTGATGATGGCGCGCCTCAGCCCCGAAGCGCTGGCCGGTGGCGGCCTTGGTGCCGCGAGCTACTCGTTCGTGTCGATTTTCTGCATCGGCGTGATTGCAGCGGTCGGCACACTGGTGGCAATCCGTCAGGGTGCCGGCGACATCATCGGTGCCGCGCGCCTGACACAGGCCGGGTTGTGGCTGGCCTGGCTGATGGCCCTCGGCGGCGGGCTGTTGTTGTGGAACCTCAAACCGGTGTTGCTGCTGTTCGGCCAAACCGAAACCAACGTCAACGCCGCCGGGCAATTTCTCATCGCCCTGCCCTTCGCCCTGCCCGGTTATCTGAGTTTCATGGCCCTGCGCGGTTTTACCAGTGCGATTGGCCGGGCGACGCCAGTGATGGTCATCAGCCTCGCCGGCACGGTGGCCAACTTCCTGCTCAACTACGCGCTGATTACCGGCATGTTCGGCCTGCCGCAGCTGGGTCTGACCGGCATTGGTCTGGTCACAGCGATTGTCGCCAACTGCATGGCACTGGCGCTGGCCTGGCATATCCGCCGGCATCCGGCGTATGACGCTTATCCGTTGCGCGCCGGCCTGTCGCGACCGAACCGGCAATACCTCAAGGAACTCTGGCGCCTGGGCCTGCCGATCGGTGGCACCTATGCGGTAGAGGTCGGGTTGTTCGCTTTCGCTGCGCTGTGCATGGGCACCATGGGCAGTACGCAAATGGGTGCGCATCAGATTGCACTGCAGATCGTTTCGGTGGCGTTCATGGTCCCGGCCGGGATGTCCTATGCCATCACTATGCGCGTCGGCCAACACTACGGCGCCGGGCAACTGGTCGATGCACGGATGTCCGGGCGTGTCGGCATCGCCTTCGGCGCAGTGGTGATGCTCGGCTTTGCTCTGGTGTTCTGGCTGTGGCCGAACCAGTTGGTCGGCCTGTTCCTAGACCACAACGATCCGGCGTTTGCCGAGGTGATCCGTCTGGCGGTGAGCCTGCTGGCCGTAGCGGCGTGGTTCGAACTATTCGACGGCACGCAGACGATTGCCATGGGCTGTATTCGAGGGCTCAAGGATGCCAAGACTACGTTTCTCGTGGGGCTCGCTTGCTATTGGCTGATTGGCGCGCCGGCGGCGTGGTGGATGGCGTTCCATCTCAATTGGGGGCCGACGGGTGTCTGGTGGGGTCTGGCGTTGGGCCTGGCCTGCGCGGCGGTGAGCCTGACGCTGGCGTTTGAATGGAAGATGCAGCGGATGATTCGGCGCGAGCCAGTTGCAGAGAGGTTCGAGGCCATCGGCGCGGATTAAGATCAAAAGATCGCAGCCTTCGGCGGCTCCTACGAGGGAACACATTCCAAGG
>NZ_WBRZ01000035.1:0-29725 GCF_008923895.1 Pseudomonas sp. GXM4 | reverse complement strand
CAGGGTATGTGAACGCCACAACTCCAATGTGGGAGCGAGCTTGCTCGCGAAGGCGGCAGCCCAATCAGCGCAAGGCCAACAGCCCCTGCACCAAAGGCTCAAGCTCCAGCTGATTAACAGCTTTCACCGTTTCGATCATCGGCTGCGGCCAGCATTCAAGCCCCAGGCAGGCGCCGAGCATGGCGCCGAGAATCGCCGCGATGGTATCCGTGTCGCCACCCAGGCTGGCCGCCATGCACAGCGCTTCGAATGCCGTCATCTCGCCGATGGCCACTTGCTGGGCCAGGGCGAATGAAACCACCACCGACTCCTGCGACGCCACCGATGTACCGATCACGTCATAGAGCAGATCGGCAAGCAATGCTTTGTCGCTGTCGACGCTGATACTGCGCGCCCAACTGATCCGCGAGGCCATGCGCCCACCGGCGACCCAATGTCCGTGGGCTTCGGCCTGCTGGGCGATCTGCTGGCCGAGGTTCAGCGCCTCGCCGAGATCGACGTCATTGATGCCAGCAGAGACCACCGCCGCCACCGCCGCCGCACTGGAAATTCCCAGCGTGGTGTTATGCGTCACTTGGCAAGCCTGCACGACCGCTGCAATGAAGCGCTGCGGATCGGCCACGTTCGCGGCAATGCCCACCGGGGTAATGCGCATCGCCGCGCCATTGGTGGTGCCGTAGCGCCCCGCTTCTTCCGGGGAATGCCCGGCGAGGATCATTTCAATGGCGCGCTTGGTCGACGGGCCGAGCAAGTCCTGCGAGCCTTTGGCCTGCATCTCGGCTTCCCATTCGATCAAGCGCTGGGCGAGGACCGCCGGTTCGATGCGGCCTTGGCCTTCGACCAACAATTCACCGACCAGAATCGCCTGTTCGGTGTCATCGGTGATCGAGCCCTTGGGCATGTTCGCGGCGATCGGTTGCAGTGGGCCGGCGTCCTGCAAATCAGTGATCTGGCCGAAGCGCGCCTTGATCGTTTCACGATCGAGCGACTGCGTCGGCATGCCCAGCGCGTCACCCAGGGCCAGACCATAGAAAGCGCCAAGCGCACGGTTGAGCGCGGTCATTTCGATTCTCCGAATTGCAGGTGCAGACGAAAGTGCACCGGGTCGAGCAGGCTTTCGACCTGCTCCATGAAACGGTTCTGCCGGTCGTAGGTGGTGCGCAAGGCTTTGAGAAACACCGTGCCGACCGGACGGCCGAGCAGTTCGGCGTCTTCGGCATTCAGCGGCTCGGCGCCGATCCACTGATCGCCGCGCTCGCCGATGTAGCCGTAGGCGGCCAGGGTGATGGTCAGGGAATTGTCGATCAGGCCAACGCGGGGCAGGCTTTCCAGGCCGCCGTTAGCCGGCATCAAGGATCGTTCGAGAGACACCAGCGTACCGTCGGTGGCGCGCCGGCGACGGTCGAGGGTGATGAATTGATCGGTGCCGAAACGCACCAGCAGATCCGGGCGAGTCACGGCTTCGAGGCGCAACACTTCGGTATTGATCAGCGCCCCGCTGTCGGCCAACGCCTGCGCCCAGCCGCTGCGCTGATCCAGCGCGACACCGT
This sequence comes from Pseudomonas sp. GXM4, assembly GCF_008923895.1. Taxonomy (NCBI): domain Bacteria; kingdom Pseudomonadati; phylum Pseudomonadota; class Gammaproteobacteria; order Pseudomonadales; family Pseudomonadaceae; genus Pseudomonas; species Pseudomonas sp. GXM4. Next base: position 28,175 of record NZ_WBRZ01000035.1, on the reverse strand, counting down.
CGAAAGTGACGATGGAACCGACACCGCTCTGCGTGGCGATGTAATTACGCCGCTTCAGTTCGGCCAGCGCCTCACGCAAGGTGCCACGGCTGACCTGGAATTCTTGAGCCAACTGATGTTCGCCGGGCAACAGAAAACCGTCCTCCATGAGGCCGCTCTCGATGCGTCGGACGAGCTCGTCGACCACCCGTTGTTTCTTGTCGAATCGTACCTGTCTAATCATGTACAAATTGATAACCGAAACGGTGCGTGGCGGGCAACAAAAATTTGAGGGAGGTGACCGGTGGAGAGGGCAAAATCAAGAGCCCCTCACCCTAGCCCTCTCCCGGAGGGAGAGGGAACTGATTGGGGAGAGCTCAGGAAATGCGCCGAACTGATGTCGCTTTAGCGAATCCACAATCAACCCGATCTTTCAGGTCGATGTAGAACGCAAGACACCTCGGTCGGCCCCCTCTCCCTCCGGGAGAGGGCTGGGGTGAGGGGTAGCTTTTTGACGTTAGCGCTGTTTCAAGCGGTCAATGACCACGGCCAGCAACAGAATCGAACCCCGAATCACATACTGATAAAACGTGTCGATGTTCTTCAGGTTCATCGCATTCTCGATGATCGCCAGAATCAACACCCCGGCAATCACATGGCGAATCATGCCGATGCCGCCACTCAGCGAAACCCCGCCCAATACGCAGGCAGAAATCACCGTCAGTTCAAAACCCTGACCAATCATCGGCTGCCCGGAAGTCATCCGCGAGGCCAGAATCACACCCGCCAGCGCACCGATCAAACCATGCACGGCGAAGATGATGATCTTGGTCCGGTCGACGTTGACACCCGCCAGCAACGCCGCTTCCTGGTTGCCACCGATGGCCATGGTGTTGCGCCCGTAGGTGGTGTAGTTCAGCAGCCAGCCGAAAAACAGGAAGCAGACAATGGTGATCAGGATCGGCACCGGCACACCGAACAGCTGGCCGTTACCGAAGACGAAGAACGATTCCTGCGACACACCGACCGCTTTGCCGTTGGCAAAAATATAGGCCAGACCGCGAACGATCTGCATGGTCGCCAGCGTCGTGATCAACGCATTGACGCGCAACTTGGCAATCACGATGCCGTTGATCAGACCAACGATCAGGCCCATCACCAGTGCTGCGCTGACCCCGAGAAACACGCTGTTGGTGTCACGCATCACCACCGCCGCGACCACGCCGGCACAGGCGATCACTGAGCCGACCGAGAGGTCGAAGTGCCCGGACGCCAGGCAATAAAGCATGGTGCACGCGGCGATGCCGGTGGTGGAAATCGCCAGGCCCAGGCCACGCATGTTCAGCGGCGAGAGGAAGTTGTCGATCAGCAGTGTGCAGGCGACAAAGATGCCGATCGCCGCCAGCAGCATGACCCAGTCATCGAGGAAGCGCCGCAGGTCCAGCGGTTTGCGCTCGGTCGGCAGGGTTTCGTTTTGCGTAGTCATCATAGTCACCTCTCAGTTCGCCACGCCGTCAGCGCGGTGGCGTGGCAAAGCCAGTTGCAGCAGGTTGGATTCATTGGCCTGGTCGCGGCTGACTTCGCCGCGCAGGGCGCCTTCGCACAGCACCAGGATGCGGTCGGAAATGCCCATCACTTCCATCAGATCGCTGGACACCACGATCACCGAAATACCGTCGGCGGCGAGGTTATGAATGATCTGGTAGATCTCGGCCTTGGCGCCGATATCGATGCCACGGGTCGGTTCGTCGAGCAGCAGGACTTTCATCGGCATCGACAGCCAGCGGCCGAGAATGGCCTTCTGCTGATTGCCGCCGGAAAGGAACTTGATCTGCTGGCCGGCGTGCGGGGTTTTCACTTTCAGGGCCTTGATCTGCTTGTCGGCGTTGCCCTTTTCCCACAGGCCGCGAATCAGGCAGCCGAGCCCGGAATGCGCACCACGGGCACTGATGTTGATGTTCTCGGCGACACTGGCCAGGGGGATGATGCCTTCTTTCTTGCGATCTTCCGGGCAGAGCAGAATGCCGGCGGCAATCGCATCACGTGGCGAGCGCAGTTTCAGCTCATGGCCGCGCAATTCGAGACGGCCAGCGGTGTTGCGCTCCAGGCCGCTGAGCAGGCGAAACAGCTCGGTGCGCCCTGCCCCGACCAGCCCGAACAGGCCAAGGATTTCGCCTTTGTGCGCTTCGAAACTGATCGGCTCGCGCAAGCCCGGACCGAGCAAGCCGTCGACCTTCAGCGCCACGGCACCGCGCGGGCGATGGCGGTAATCGTAGATATCCTGAATGTCGCGACCGACCATGCAGGTCACCAGTTGATCGTGGGTCAACTGGCTCATGTCGTCGAATGTACGAACGTAGCGGCCGTCCTTGAACACAGTGACGGCGTCGCAAATGCGGAAGACTTCTTCCATGCGATGGGAAACGTAGAGCACCACTTTGCCTTCGTCGCGCAGGCGACCGATGATCGCCATCAAGCGATCGATCTCGCGCGCCGAAAGGCTGCTGGTCGGTTCGTCGAAAGCGATGACGTGAGCGCCGCGCGACAGCGCTTTGGCTATTTCCACCAGTTGCCGCTGACCCAGCGACAAGCGTCCGACCTTGGTTTGCGGATCGATTTCGTCGGCCAGGCCTTTCAGGCAATTCAAGGCCTTCTGACGTAGCTCACTGCGATTGATCAGGCCGAAACTGGCCGGCAGATGCCCGAGAAACAGGTTCTCGGCCACGGTCATTTCCGGGACCAGATGCAGTTCCTGGTGAATCACCGCGACGCCGCTGCCGATGCTGTCAGCGGTGGACTTGAAGGCCATCGCCTGCTCGCCGATCTGCAGCTCGCCGCTGCTCGGAATGTAGGCGCCACCGAGGATTTTCAGCAGGGTCGATTTGCCCGCGCCGTTCTCGCCCATCAAGGCATGAACCTGGCCGGGGTGGGCGACGAAGCTGATGCCGTCGAGCGCTTTCACGCCGGGAAAGGTCTTGCCGATCCCGTTGAAGCGCAGGCTGCCGCTGGCGCCATGTTGTTCTTGTGTCTGTACTTGCGCGTGCATAAAGCCACCTCTTCACACCGAAAAACGGCCCGGCTGCCCGGGCCGTCGCTGCCTCAGTTCCACAAGCCGATTTTTTCCAGCTCTTGCTTGAAGTTTTCGCGGGTGATCAGGGTGACGTCATCCATGGCGGTGTACTTCGGCGGCTCTTTGCCGGCGGTGATCCACTCGTACATCATCTCGGCGGTCTTGTAGCCTTCGATGTGCGGGCTTGGCAGCATCGAACCGAAGAAGCCGCTGTTAGGCTTTTTCAACTCGCCGATGGCGTCGGTGCCGTTGATGCCGATGCCGATCACGTTGCTCGCGGCAAAACCGGCCGCTTCGGTGGCGCGCACGCCGCCGAGCACGGTGTTGTCGTTCATGCCGCCGATGATCAGGTTTTTCGCCGCGCTCGGCAGTTTCACCAGCGCCGAGTTGGTGGCGTCCATGCTGCCCGGTACGTCGAGGGTTTTCAGCGCGGCGAAGAGGATGTGGTCCTCGGGCATGCCGGCCTTCTTCAGGGCATCGACCGAGCCGTCGGTGCGCTTCTTGCCGGTGTCGAGTTCGTTGTAGGTATTGACCACCGCGTAGGTGTCTTTCCAGTCCCAGTTACGCTTTTTCGCTTCGGCAGCCATGGCGGCGCCCTGCTTCTGGCCGACTTCAAACGCGGCCATGCCCAGGTACGGCACGTCTTCCATGAATTTGCCGTTGGCGTCGACAAAACGGTCGTCGACGGCAATTACTTTCAGGTCGTTGATCTTGGCTTTGGCCATGATGGCCGGGCCGAGGGACACGTCCGGCGGACAGATCACGAAACCCTTGGCGCCGTTGGCGGCCAGACTATCGATGGCCGAGAGGGTCTTCTCGCCATCCGGTACGGCAATCTTGATCAGTTCAAAGCCTTTGTCCTTGGCGGCTTTTTCGGCAAAAGCCCATTCGGTCTGGAACCACGGTTCTTCGGCCTGCTTGACCAGAAAACCGATCTTCACCGCGTCGGCGGCGAGCAGCGCACTGCTCAGGCTGAACGCAGTGACCGCCAAGGCAGTGCTGCACAGGGTACGAATCCCGAAACGACGTTTCATCAGATGACTCCTTGTTATTTTTTTTGAGCAAGGTTTGAAAAGCGTTGAAGCGTGTTCTCAGTGAAGCTGTTTGAAAATAGTCATATCGTATGATGATTGGATTTCAAGCGTAGTTCAGCGCTGGAAATCCGTTTTATTCAGTCGTGGTACATCACCGAGCGGCCACCATCGATGGTGATGCACGAGGCGTTGATAAATGGTGCCTCATCGCTGGCCAGAAATACCGCCGTCATTGCCACTTCGATCGGCTGGCCGATGCGCTTGGGCGGGTGCAGGTCAAAGGCGCGTTGACGCTCGGCGTGCGGATCGGCAAAGCCATTCCAGTAATCGACGTTCAGCTGCGTTTCGATGTAGCCCGGCGCGATGGCGTTAACGCGAATGCCCTTGGCCGCGTATTCGATGCCGAGTGCACGGGTCAGGCCGAGCAAGCCGTGCTTGGCCACCGGGTACGGGAAGCAACCGGGAATGATGTGGCTGGAATGGGTCGAGGCGATGTTGATAATGCTGCCCACGCCCTGCTCGATCATCTGCGGCAGCACCGCTTTGCAGCCATACCAGGCGCCGTCCAGGTCAATGGCGAAACAGCGGTGCCAGTCCTCTTCGGTCATCTGCAAAGGATCGCGGAACACATTGACCCCGGCGCAGTTGACCAGCACATCGATGCGGCCATGCAATTCCACGGCGCGTCGGGCCAGGGCGTGCAGATCCTGCTGATTCGATACGTCGACCTTGAGCGCCTGCACGTCATGGCCCTGATCGCGCCAGTGAGCGGCGACCTGCTCGACCTTGTCGGCCTGGATATCGCTGATGAGTAATCTGGCTTGCTGCGAGGCGAAGGCGGCGACGATGGCTTCGCCGATGCCCTGAGCGGCCCCGGTCAGCAGCACGACCTTGTTTTTCAGGCGCTCGCCTTTCGGCGGCGCCGGCACTGGTGGCAATGTCAGCGCTTCAGCCATGGCTCAGGCCTCCTGCACGCAGGCGCAAAAAAACCGGGCATCGGTCGATGTCCGGTTCTGACGGCTCGGGAAAACAAACAGGCAAGCGTCGCCGACGGCATTAAGCCGTGACAAAAGGCGGATCCCGCTTGCGCGGGCGAGAAGAATTCGCTGCATCACTTCACCTGTTTTGTTCTTTTTAAGTGTGAGTGCGTGTTACTGCTGGAGCCGACTATAAACCCGACCGCCAAATAATCTCAATATATAATTTTGCATCCCATATTTTGGGATCTAGCCAGCAAAACGCGTACAGAGTTTTCCTGCAACGTCGACGCGCATGCTCAGCACCGCGCCATCCAATGGATGATTCAGTGGACTCTTGGCGCTGGTGATGAATAAGGTTTTCAAGTCTTCGCCACCGAACACGCAACTGGTCGGGCGACTGACCGGCAGATCGATTTTTCGATCCACCTGCCCGTCCGGCGTCAGGCGCAACAGGCAACTGCCGTCCCAGCGTGCATTCCACACGTAGCCTTCGGCGTCCATCGCCGAGCCATCGGGACCACCGTGTCGATCGGACGAGTAGAACACCTGCGGAGCATCGAGACTGCCGTCGGTGCGGATGAAATATCGATTGAGCGTGCTGTCGAGACTTTCACCAAACAGCAGCGTGGTGCCGTCGTCACTCCACAGCAGGGTGTTGGGGATGCCCAGACCGAGCAGCAGCGGTGTCACGCGCTGATCGGGATCAATGCGGAACAGGCCTCCGGAACGGCGCACCAGCGGCAGATCCTCACCGTGCTCGCCGATGTTGTTCTGCATGGTGCCTAACCACAACCGGCCCAAGGCATCGCAACGGGCTTCGTTGGACCGGTTGCCCGGTTGCGGGTCGGCGACGCAGAACAACGTCAAGCGTGGCTCGAGGCCGGGCGAATCGAGATCCAGCCGATAGACACCGCTGCTCAGCGTGACCAGCGCATCGCCGCTGGCGCAAGGAATGAAGGCGGAGATGTGCTCGGGCATCTGCCAGATCTGCACGTTCTGACCGATCAGGCGCAACGCTTGTTTACCGGCGATATCGACCCAGTACAACGCCTGGGTCGGCGCATCCCAAAATGGGCCTTCGCCGAGTTGCGCGCGGTGTTGGGTCAGGGCGGTGAACGGCATATCAAGTCCTTCTGAGTTGTTGTTTTACTGTGGGAGCGAGCTTGCTCGCGAAGGCGGAGTGTCAGTCAATGATGATTTATCTGACCTGACGCATTCGCGAGCAAGCTCGCTCCCACAGGATGTCTCGACATTTTCAGCTAGCTTTTCTATTGGCCATGACTTTCGGGTAAAAGCGTTTTATCGCCAGATCGGCGTTGTCGATCAAGGTCATGCACGCCCACACGCCACGAGTCGAATCGCGCGCGACGATGGCGTCGGCCATGTCTTTATGGATCGGCAAGGTGCGGCGCAGTTCATCGGGGTCGGCGGCGGAGACTTCGAACGACACCGCCAGCAACGCGCCGAGGGCCGGGACCATTTGTTCGATGAACTGATTATGGCTGGCGGCCAGGATGCATTCGTGGAAGGCTTGGTCGGCACGGTTGTAATCGATGCCACTGTCGACCGCACGCTCCAGTGCATTGAAGGCCAGTTGCACCGCTTCAATCTGCTCCGGCGTCGCCCGCTCACAGGCCCAGCGCACCGCCATCGGCTCGATGGTGCGGCGCAAATCCAGCAGGTCATCGACGAAGTTTTCCGGCAAGCCGTTGCGCGATAGCCAACCGACCACTTGCGGATCGAACAGATTCCAGCGCCGCACCGGCAACACTCGCGTGCCGACCTTCGGTCCGACTTCAAGCATGCCTTTGGCGACGAGGGTTTTGATGGCTTCGCGAATCACCGTGCGGCTGACGCCAAGCTGTTCGCCCAGATCCGCCTCGACCTTGATGGTCTGCCCCGGCTTGACCTGACCGGCAGCAATCCAGCTGCCCAGCCAGTCAACGGTCGACGCATGAAAGCTGCTGGACATGAACACCTCAAGGCGAATCGCGATGGGTGCCTACGCTAATCATCATACGAATAACAGTCAATCGGATTTTTTTCAGCTTGCTCCCACATTTTGATGTTGTGTCAGGGCTCCAGACCGATGCGAAAGAACTCGCCGCCACTCCACACGCCCAACCAGCGCTGACCATCGATCTCGCGGCTCACCGCCAGTTCCACCAACTGGTAAAACACATTGCGGTGAATCAGCGCTTCAAGGTTGCTGCGCACGTGCACATAGGGCGCAGGCTCCTGGGTCTCAGGATCGATCTCGACACGCAGCGGATGCTCAGTCCCCGCTTCGGTGGTTTCCTCGACGTTGGTGGTAAAGCGCAAAACCTGCGCATCACCCTCGCCTTGCACTTCCACGGCAACCGCTACGAACGGCGCGTCATCGACCTTGATCCCGACCTTCTCGACCGGGGTAATCAGGAAATAATCATCGCCGTCGCGGCGGATGATGGTGGAGAACAGTTTGACCATCGGCTTGCGCCCGATCGGCGTACCCAGGTAGTACCAGGTGCCGTCACGGGCAATGCGCATGTCGATGTCGCCGCAGAAATCCGGGTTCCACAAATGCACCGGTGGCAGGCCTTTGGTCTTGGGGATCTGCCCCAGCAGGTCATTGGCTGTTTGCGGGTCACTCATGGCGTACTCCTTGATTACTGGTCGCCGATCCCCAGCAGGCTGCGTGCGTATTGCGCCAGCGGCGGACCGATGAGGTCTTCGGGTTTGGAGTCATGGAACGTCAGTAAACCGCCACGACTCTTGATCCGTGCAGTATCAATCAAATACTGGGTGCTGGTCTCGATCAACATGATCTGAATCACGCCGCCGTCGATACCGAGGCGATCCACGGCTTCCTGGTCCAGCCACTCGTCAGAGTTGCCGATGCGGTCGTCAGCCTTGGCGAAACGTGTGTACAGCAGATAATGCGCGCCGGCATCACGGGCTTCGCCCATGGCCTGATCGAGGCCTTCCGGCGCACGGGCGCGGCGGACCATCGGGAAATATTCGACAAAGCCCTTGAAGGCTTCTTCGGCGACCACGTTCGGCCGTGGATAGGAACCACCCGGTGGCGCGAACGCGCCCTGGGCGATGAAGATGAACGAGTCCGGCTGAATGCGGAGATTGTTCACCCGGCGGCTGTCGCTATGGTCCAGAAGCCCCGCATCGCTCATGTGATAACGAGTGCCTTCGGCCATATCGCTGACATTCATGCAGCCGCCAAGCGCCAAAACGGCCAGCAGCAAAACCAGGCTACGCATCCTATTCCTCCAGAAGCCGGTGTCGGAAAACCGGCGAATGGCCGTTGGATGCAGCTTTTGCGCCAGCTCGGCATTTTCCTTGAAAGGCGTTCCCTGTGGGAGCGAGCCTGCTCGCGAAGGCGGTTAATCAGCCGCCTATGATCTTCATGACGGTCGCACCACCGGAGAACGCCACCTCCTGCTTGTCACCCAACGCCTTGACCAGCAAACGTTGCAGCGCCGGCAAAGCCTGGTGGCGCGGCTTGTCGAGCAGATCGCCGACATAGTGGCGGTTGCTCGACGACAAACAGCCATGCAGCCAACCGGTCGACGACAGGCGCAAGCGCGAACAAGTGCGGCAGAACGGCACGCTTTCGTTGGCGATCACCCCGAAATTGCCGCGACCGGGAATCGCATAGCGCACAGCCGTGGCGTCCACCGGTGCGTCGGTCTGGGCGTATTCATAGCGCTCGCCAATCAGGCCGAGCAACTGCTCAAGGCTGACGAACTGCTGCAGGAAGGCATTGGAATCCCTGGCCAGGTGGCCCATGCGCATCAGCTCGATGAAGCGCAGTTCGAAGCCGCGCTCCAGACAGTAGTCGAGCAGCGGCATGACCTGATCGAGGTTTTGCCCGCGCAACGGCACCATGTTGACCTTGATCTTCATCCCGGCGGCGGCAGCCTGATCCATGCCATCGAGCACGCTGGCCAGATCGCCGCCACGGGCGATGCTGCGAAAAGCCGCGGCATCGAGAGTATCGAGGGAAACGTTGATCCGGCGCAGACCGGCATCGACCAGCAGCGGCAGTTTTTTCGCGAGGAGTTGACCGTTGGTGGTCAGACTTATGTCGTCGAGGCCCATCTGGCCGACGGCAGTCATGAACGATTCGAGTTTGGGGCTGACCAGTGGCTCGCCGCCGGTGATGCGCAGGCGCTCGATGCCGGCCGCTTCGATCAGGTATTCGACGCCGCGCGCCATGGCTTCGGCCGACAGTTCATCCTGCGCAGCGACCAACCGCTTGCCGTTGGGCACGCAGTAGGTACAGGCGTAATTGCAGGCAGAGGTCAGGCTGATGCGCAGATTGCGAAAACGCCTGCCTTGACGGTCAACGATCATGAAACACTCCGGCGAAAGAAAATCGAGCGAGCAAAACTTGACTGAGAAATCAGGTTTTAGCAAGCCCTATGCCTGAGTATATTCCTGCGCTATTGCGCCATGTTGTGAAAACACGGCGCAATCAGCCCGCTGAATGACTTATGTGCTGGGGGTTTCCGGGTCGCGCTTGCGCTTGTTGCCCATGCGCACGCCGATGTCCATCAGGAACTGGAAGAAGCCTTCCTGATCTTCCAGCACATTGCTCCAGAATGGCGAGTGATACAGCGCCACCGCGCCGTGCACCAGCGCCCAGGATGCGCAGTAGTGGAAGTACGGCGGCACGTCTTCGAGCTTGCCTTCGCTGATGCGACCCTTGATCAGCAGGGTCAGGCGTTCGAAGTTCGAGGCACGGATCTTGTGCAGTTCCTCGACCATCTCCGGCACCTGATTGCCCTTGACCACTTTCTCTTCGAGGCGGTCGAACAGGCGATAGCGCTGCGGGTCGCGCATGCGGAATTCGAAGTAGGCGCGGGACAGCGCTTCCTTGTCCTTGTCGACATCCGCCGAATGCAGCAGCTCGTTCAGATCGCGCTCGTAGTCGAGCATCAGGCGCAAGTAGATCTCCGCCTTGGATTTGAAGTGCTTGTAGATCGTGCCTTTGCCGATACCCACGGCATCAGCAATCATCTCGACGGTGACACTGTCTTCACCCTGGTCGAGGAACAGCTTGAGCGCGGTATCGAGAATTTCCTGCTCGCGGCGACGAAATTCACGGACCTTACGAGGTTCTTTATGCATAAGAAAAAGGTCTGAAGGGTCAAAATTCGAAGCCGCGTATTATGCCTAACTTGCGCAAAAAAGCACGGTTCATCGACCAAATCTGTGTTTCTTGTTCATTTCGAGAACGATTCGGGTGCAATGAGAACTCAACTGAAGCAAACGTATTCCAAATTTGTTTAAAAACCCCGACCGGCTCACTGGACTGCACGCCAGACTGATCAATACTTGAACTGTCGGGCGACATCTCCCCCAAGTGTCGCGCCGGTAAAGGTACCAACGGACCGCGTGCCTTTGTTTTACTCCTAATGGTCTTAACCCGGATTCACCCCCCAGAACCCGGGTTTTTTTTGCCTGCGATTTGGCCAGCCGTCATACGGCAGATTTAACACTCGCCAGCGGGAACAGACGCTTGAAGTTCTCTGTGGTCTGCTCGGCAAAGCGCTCGTAGTTCTCACCACGCAGCATCGCCAGAAACTCCGCCACTTCGCGCACGTACTGCGGCAGGTTCGGCTTGCCGCGATACGGGATCGGCGCCAGGTACGGCGAGTCGGTTTCCACCAGCAGGCGATCGGCCGGCACTTTGCTCGCCACGTCACGCAAGGCGTCGGCATTGCGGAACGTGACAATGCCCGAGAGGGAAATGTAATAGCCCATGTCCAGCGCCGCTTTGGCCATGTCCCAGTCTTCGGTGAAGCAATGCAACACACCCGCCTGGGGCAGCGCCGCTTCGCGCAGCAGTTCCAGGGTGTCGGCACGAGCGCCACGGGTGTGGATGATCACCGGTTTGCCGGTCTGCTGCGCCGCTTGCAGGTGCAGGCGAAACGATTCCTGCTGCAACTCGGCGGCTTCCGGCTCGTAGTGATAGTCGAGACCGGTTTCGCCGATCGCCACCACTTTCGGGTGATCGAGTTCGTGCAGCAGCCAGTCCAGCGCAGGTGCCGCGCCCGGCTGCACATCCAGCGGATGCACACCGACCGAGCAATCGACATCGGCATACCGCTCGGCGAGGGCTTTGACGTCGGCGGCATTGTCGGCACTGACGCCGATGCACAGAAAATGTCCGACCCCGCGCTCGCGGGCCGCAGCGAGTGCGGCATCCAGCGAGCCGTCATGGGCGGCGAGGTCGAGACGGTCAAGGTGACAATGGGAATCTACGAGCATAAAAAGGACTGCAACTTACATCGTATGAGTGGGACGGTCGGATTTCAGCGCTCCGGCCAGATGAGTTTCGATGCGACTGCGCGCGGTGTCGTCGCCGTCGTTGAACTGCACGCCGACACCGGCGGCGCGATTGCCTTGTGCGCCTTTGGGGGTGATCCAGGCGACTTTGCCGGCGACGGGAATTTTTTCCGCTTCATCCATCAGGTGCAACAACATGAACACCTCGTCGCCCAACCGGTAGCTTTTGTTGGTCGGGATGAACAGTCCGCCATTCTTGATGAACGGCATGTAGGCGGCGTAAAGCACCGACTTGTCCTTGATGGTCAGGGACAAGATGCCGTTACGCGGCCCCGGGCTGACAGGTTCAATCATGCTCACCTCCACTGCTGATCTTCAGAGTCTAGGTACACATTCTTATCTTTGACCAGGCAATCCCACCCATTGCACCAACAATGCTTCCAGCAAAAGCGCCGGATTGAGGTTGGCCTTGCTCAACACTTTCTGCCGTTGGGCGAGAATCCAGTCCTGAATATCCAGCACTTTGCCCTGCGCGCTTTTCTGCGCCAGATACTGCACGACCTTGCGCATATCGGCCAGGCCGAGGCCGCCTTCGTCCTGAGTCAGTTGATAGCGCAGGATCAGGCTCGACCAGTCGCAGAACCAGTCGAACAGACGCAACATCGGAATACTTTTCCACTCTTCCGCCAGTTGCGTCGGCGATTGCTGGCCCTTGAGCAACTTCTTCACGCCTTCGACAACTTGCGCGCGCTGTTCACGCACACCTTGCGATTGCAGGCTGACCGCCATCAGCGGCGACCCGGCGGCCAGCGTCAGCAGTTCGACACGTTCGTCTTCCGCGCAATCCGGCAGCGCCTGGGCCAGCCATTGCAGGCTCATCGCCTCGCCCGGCAGCGGGCAGGCCTGCTGCACGCAACGGCTCTTGATGGTTGGCAACAAACGGCTCGGCTGGTGACTGACCAACAGCAGAACAGTATCGCCGGACGGCTCTTCAAGGCTTTTGAGCAAGGCGTTGGCAGCGTTGATGTTCATCGACTCGACCGGCTCGATCAACACCACTTTGCGCCCGCCGAGCTGCGCAGTCTGCACGACGAAACTGACCAGATCACGAACCTGATCGACCTTGATCGCCTTGTCCGCCTCTTCCGGCTCCAGGATGTAATTGTCCGGATGACTGCCGGCCTTGAGCAGCAAGCAGGATTTGCACTCGCCGCACGCCTCAGGCGTAGGACGCTGACACAGCAGGCTGGCCATCAGGCGTTCGGCCAGAGCACGTTTGCCGATACCGGCCGGACCGTGCAGCAGGTACGCGTGGGCATGCTGACTGCGTCCGGCCAGTTGCTGCCAGAGGCTGTCCTGCCATGGATAGGCCTCAGCCACGGGCCAGCTCCAGCAAATTCGGTAGCAAGGTGTCCAGCGATTGCTGGACCTTGGCCAATGGCTGACCGGCATCGATGCGCACATAGCGCGAAGGATCGGCTTCGGCGCGCTTCAGAAACGCATTGCGCACGTTCTCGAAAAACGCCCGGCCTTCGAGTTCGAAACGGTCCAGGCGACCACGGGCACTGGCGCGGGCCAGACCGATCTCTACGGGCAGATCGAAAATAAGTGTCAGATCGGGCCGCAAGTCACCCTGCACGAAAGTTTCCAGGGTGGCGATGCGTTCCAGCGACAAACCACGACCGCCGCCCTGATAGGCGTATGTCGAGTCGGTGAAACGATCACACAGCACCACAGCGCCACGGGCCAGCGCCGGGCGAATCACCTCGGCCAGGTGCTGGGCGCGGGCGGCGAACACCAGCAACAGCTCGGCGTCCGGATGCATCACTTCGTCGGCCGGGGTCAGCAACACGTCACGAATCCGCTCGGCCAGCGGCGTACCGCCGGGCTCACGGGTGAGCAGCACTTCGATACCGGCGGCGCGCAGGCGCTCGGCGAGGTATTCGCGATTGGTGCTCTTGCCCGCGCCTTCCGGGCCTTCCAGGGTAATAAACAAGCCAGTCACAGGCAGTCCTTCATCAGAGTCATTGCGCGTTCTGCGGTGCAGCGGCGTCCGGTTCCGGGGCTGGCGCAGGTTCTTGCGGCAGCGCCTCGGGCGCGGTGTTCGGCGAGGCCGCCGGAATGGCCTCATCGGTGGCCGGCGCGGTTACTGGTGCCGGGCTGGAACGGTAATCGGCACGGCGCTTGAGCTGGTATTCGCGCACCGCGTTGTTGTGCGCATCCAGATCATCGGAGAACACGTGGCTGCCATCGCCACGGGCGACGAAATACAGGCTGCTGCCTTCCACCGGGTTGAGCGCAGCATGAATCGCTTCGCGCCCGACCATCGCAATCGGCGTCGGTGGCAAACCGGGAATCACGTAAGTGTTATAGGGCGTCGGTTCTTTCAGATGCGCGCGGGTCAGTTTGCCCGTGTAGCGGTCGCCGAGGCCATAAATCACCGTCGGATCGGTCTGCAACTGCATGCCCAGCGCCATGCGCCGTACGAACACACCGGCAATCTGCCCGCGCTCCTGCGGAACGCCGGTCTCTTTCTCGACCAGCGAGGCCATGATCAGCGCTTGATAAGGTTCGCTGTAAGGCACGTCGGCAGAACGCTGCGCCCACTCTTTGGCGAGCACCTCATCGAGACGATCAAAGGCTTTCTTCAACAGCTCGGCATCGGACATGCCGCGCACGAAGCGATAGGTATCCGGGAAAAACCGGCCTTCCGGGAACAAGCCTTTGTGGCCGATCTTCGCCATGACGTCGCTGTCGCTCAGGCCGGTGAGGGTCTGCTCGAGCTTGTCGTCCTTGGCCAGGGCGGCGCGCACTTGATGGAAAGTCCAGCCTTCGACCAGGGTCAGGCTGTACTGAACCACGTCGCCGCGCTTCCACGAATCGATCAGATCGTTGACGGTCATGCCCGGCTGCATGCGGTACTCGCCGCTGTGAATCGGCGTGCCGGCAAGATTGAAGCGCCAGTAGACGCGCAGCCAGAACGCGTCCTTGATGACGCCATCGGTTTCGAGTTCAAGGAAGGTACGGGTCGGTGTAGAGCCTTTCGGCACATCCAGCAGTTGTTCCTGCGGGATGTTCAGGGGCTGTTCCAGCGCCGAATGAATTTTCCAGGCGCTGGCGCCCAACAGCAGCCCTGCCAGAACCAGTCCGGTTTCCAGCAGCAGCAAAAGTTTACGTCTCACGAATCAAGCATCCAGTAGCGCGCGGGCAATGGTTTGCAGTTTACGGGTGAGCGGGCCAACCGGCCAGCTCAGTGCAGCACAGGCGCGTACCGGCCAGACGCCATAAACGCTGTTGCAGACAAACACTTCATCAGCCCATTGCAGCTGTTCGAGGCGGATATCGGCGATTTGCGTGGGGATGGCCAGTGACTCGGCCTGAAACAAAATTTCCGCGCGCATCACCCCAGCGACGCCGCAGCGCTTCAAGTCGGGCGTGATCAAGCCACCGTCGCGCACCACGAAAATATTGCTGAACACGCCCTCAACGACGCGCCCGGCCTGATCAAGCATCAAGCCTTCGGCATGCTCGCTGTCCTGCCATTCGGCGCGGGCGAGTACCTGCTCCAGTCGATTCAGATGTTTCAGCCCGGCCAACAACGGCTGCGTAGATAAACGCGTGTTGCAGGGAAACAGGCGGATGCCGTGCTCGGCATGGGCAGCAGGATAAGCCGCCGGCGGATTGCCTTGCAGAATGCGTCGGCCCTGCGCCGCAGGATCGGGCGCATAACCGCGCAAGCCGTCGCCACGCGTGAGGATGAGCTTGAGCACGCCCTCGCCCATCGCAGCGGCATAGCTGAGCAGCTCATGGCGAACCAGCTCGAGGTCGGTCGCAATGGCCAGACGCGCGCAGCCATCGGCCAGGCGCGTCAGGTGTCGATCCAGCAGGACCGGCTGTCCACTGCGCACGGCAATGGTCTCGAACAGACCATCGCCGTAAGCCAGGCCGCGATCTTTCAGCGACAGCGCGTCAGCCGGTTGACCGTCGACCCAGCTGTCCATCAGCCGGCGAACCGACGGAACGCCAGCGTGCCGTTGGTGCCGCCAAAACCGAAGGAGTTGGACAGCACGACATCGATGTCCATGTTACGCGCGGTGTGCGCGACGAAATCGAGATCGCAGCCTTCGTCCGGTTCATCAAGGTTGATGGTCGGCGGTGCCACCTGGCTGTTGATCGCCAGCACGCTGAAAATCGCTTCGACCGCGCCCGCCGCACCCAACAGGTGGCCGGTCATCGACTTGGTCGAGCTGACGGCCAGCTTGTAGGCGTGATCGCCGAACACCGACTTGATCGCATTGGCTTCGGCAAGGTCGCCGGCCGGGGTCGAGGTGCCGTGGGCGTTGATGTACTGCACTTGATCGACATTGATCTTCGCGTCGCGCAGGGCATTGGTGATGCAGCGCGCGGCACCGGCGCCATCGGCGGGTGGCGAGGTCATGTGGAACGCATCGCCACTGGTGCCGAAACCGATCAGCTCGGCGTAGATCGTAGCGCCACGAGCCTTGGCGTGTTCGAGCTCTTCGAGAACCAGCGCACCGGCACCGTCGGACAGAACGAAGCCGTCACGGCCCTTGTCCCAAGGACGACTGGCACGGGTCGGCTCGTCGTTGCGGGTCGACAGCGCACGGGACGCGCCGAAGCCGCCCATGCCCAGACCGCAAGCGGCCATTTCCGCACCGCCGGCAATCATCACGTCGGCTTCGTCGTACATGATGTTGCGCGCCGCCATGCCGATGCAGTGCGTACCGGTGGTACATGCAGTAGCGATGGCGTAGTTAGGCCCCTGTGCACCTAGGTGGATGGACAGGAAACCGGAAATCATATTGATGATCGAGCCAGGCACAAAGAACGGCGAGATCCGTCGCGGACCGGTCTCGTGCAGGGTGCGGCTGGTCTCTTCGATGTTGGTCAGACCGCCAATCCCCGAACCCATGGCCACGCCAATGCGTTCACGGTTGGCATCGGTGACTTCCAGACCGGCGTTGCGCACGGCTTGAAAGCCTGCGGCGAGGCCGTACTGAATGAACAGGTCGAGCTTGCGCGCTTCCTTGACCGACAGGTATTCCTCGACATTGAAGCCTTTGACCGAACCGCCGAAGCGGGTCGAATAGGCAGAAAGGTCGGTGTGTTCGATCAGACCAATGCCACTGCGGCCAGCCAGAATGCCCTGCCAACTGCTCGGCACATCCGTGCCCAGTGGCGACAACATACCCATACCGGTGACTACGACGCGTCTACGCGACACAGCACTCTCCTTTTTCAAATGACGACTTTGCATCAGGCCTAAAGAAAAAACCGCACGCCATGATGGCAGTGCGGTTTTTCCATGACAGCAAGCAACGATTACAAACTGTTACGCCTGGTGGCTGGTAACGTAGTCGATTGCAGCTTGTACAGTAGTGATC
This sequence comes from Pseudomonas sp. GXM4, assembly GCF_008923895.1. NCBI lineage: Bacteria > Pseudomonadati > Pseudomonadota > Gammaproteobacteria > Pseudomonadales > Pseudomonadaceae > Pseudomonas > Pseudomonas sp. GXM4. The sequence goes on along the minus strand of NZ_WBRZ01000035.1, from coordinate 11,419 downwards.
TTTTCAGCTTCTTCGTCAGGGATTTCGGTCTCGAATTCCTCTTCCAGAGCCATCACCAGCTCAACGGTGTCAAGGGAGTCGGCACCCAGGTCTTCTACGAAGGAAGCGGTGTTGACCACTTCTTCTTCTTTAACACCCAGTTGCTCGGCAACGATTTTCTTGACGCGCTCTTCGATGGTGCTCATACCTTGTTTTCACTCCTAATGGACAAATTCAGGCAGCTGGCCAGTGGGTAAGTGTATAGAAAGCCTTTTCAGTTTTTCAACTGAAAGCTTCACTCCTCAAACCCTGCGACCCTCTGCCTATAAATAGATTGCAGCTTTATAACGGATTTTAGACAGCTCGTATGACATTTTTTTGAAGCAATCCGTCACATTTTACTTACATGTACATCCCACCATTCACCGGGATTGTAGCCCCGGTAACGTATGCCGCACCGTCGGATGCAAGAAAAGCGACCACGGACGCGATCTCCTGAGCTTGCCCCAGACGACCCAGCGGAATCTGCGTCTGCAAGGCTTCACGCTGTGCTTCAGGCAGCTCGCGGGTCATATCGGTGTCGATGAACCCTGGGGTTACCGAGTTGACCGTAATCGAACGCGAACCGACTTCACGCGCCATCGCCCGGCTGAAACCTTCCAGACCGGCCTTGGCGGCTGCATAGTTTACTTGGCCGGCGTTGCCCATGGCACCCACCACCGAGCCAATACTGATAATTCGACCCCAGCGCGCCTTGGTCATGCCACGCAAAACGCCCTTGGACAAGCGATACAGACTGTTCAGGTTGGTATCGATCACGTCGTACCACTCGTCGTCTTTCATGCGCATCATCAGGTTATCGCGGGTGATACCGGCATTATTGACCAGAATCGCCACCGGCGCACCGAACTGCTCCTGAATGCCTGCCAGCACGGCGCTGACCGATTCGTCACTGGTGACATTGAGTTCGAAACCGGCGCCCTGGATACCGTTTTCCTTCAGGGTCGCGGCAATGCGCTCGGCGCCCGACGCGGAGGTCGCGGTGCCGACAACGATGGCGCCCTGACGACCCAGTTCCAGCGCGATGGCCTGGCCGATACCGCGGCTTGCACCGGTAACCAGTGCAACTTTACCTTGCAGACTCATGCAAGTTTCTCCTGATTCAGGCCTGCGCTGCGCGAGCGGCAGCGAAGGCGTCTGGGGTATTGAGATTGGAAGTCGAAACGCCTTCGGCGCAACGTTTGTTCAGGCCAGCGAGGACTTTGCCCGGGCCGCATTCGACCAGATTGGTCGCGCCCTTGGCGGCCAAAGTCTGCACCGATTCAACCCAGCGCACTGGCTTGTAGAGCTGTTCGAGCAGATCGCGCTTGAGGGTTTCCAGATCGGCCGGCACTTGTGCGCTGACGTTCTGCACCACCGGGATCTGCGGCGCCTGCCAGTCGATGGCGGCGATGGACTCAGCGAAACGCTCGGCAGCCGGACGCATCATCTCGCAGTGCGACGGCACGCTCACTGGCAACGGCATGGCGCGCTTGGCACCACGGGCCTTGCAACCCTCGATGGCGCGGTCGACGGCCGCCTTGGCACCGGCGATCACCACTTGGCCCGGCGAGTTGAAGTTCACCGCGCTGACGACTTCGCCTTGCGCCGCTTCGGCGCAGGCAGCCAGCACGTCGGCATCTTCCAGGCCGAGGATCGCGGCCATGCCGCCCTGCCCGGCCGGCACCGCTTCCTGCATCAACTGACCACGGCGCTCGACGAGCTTGACCGCGTCAGCCAGGCTCAGGCTGCCGGCAGCGACCAGCGCGCTATATTCACCCAGGCTATGGCCAGCGACAAACGACGGACGCGCGCCGCCTTCAGCCAGCCACAGACGCCACAGGGCGATCGAAGCGGTCAGAATGGCCGGTTGGGTTTTGTCGGTTTGATTGAGCAGCTCTTCCGGACCCTGCTGGGTCAGTGCCCACAGGTCATAGCCCAGCGCAGCAGAGGCTTCTTGAAAGGTTTCGAGGATCAGCGGATGTTGCGCGCCCAGCTCGGCCAGCATGCCGAGGGACTGCGAACCCTGTCCTGGAAAGACGAATGCGAGGGAAGCAGACATGTAACAAGCCCCTAATGATCTTGTCGTCGGAAAATAACGCCCCGTTCGGGACGCCAGAAACTGACAGTTTGGATGGCCCTTTGAACCGGGCGGTCACATTTAAGCATTGTCCGACGAAAACGCCTAAGACAACAGTTCCTCCAGACGACCGTGGAGACGCTCGGGCAGGTTCTCCTGAATCTCGATCAGCGCCCGTTGAATCGCACTCTGAAAGCCCTGCACCCCTGCCGATCCGTGACTTTTCACGACGATGCCCTGCAAACCGAGAAAGCTTGCGCCATTATGTCGCGCCGGGGCCAGATCAGCCTGCAGACGCTTCATCAACGGCAGCGCGAGAGCGCCGACAGCGCGCGAGGCCAAGTTTTTCTTGAACAACGCCTCGATGCGCGCGGCAATCATCGTCGCCAGGCCTTCGCTGGATTTGAGCAGGATATTGCCGACGAAGCCGTCACACACCACCACGTCGGCCTCACCACGATACAAGCCGTCGCCTTCGATAAAGCCGATGTAGTTGATTCCGCGCGCAGCCTGCAACAGCGTTGCGGCCAGTTTGACCTGCTGATTGCCCTTGATGTCTTCGGTGCCGATGTTCAGCAACGCAACACGTGGACGGGCGATGCCCAAAGTCTGTGCAGCGACCGAGCCCATCACCGCGAACTGCAACAGATGCTCGGCACTGCAATCGACGTTGGCGCCCAGATCGAGCAACTGGCAATAACCGGTCTGCGTCGGAATGGCCGCGACCATGGCCGGACGATCAATGCCCGGCAATGTCTTCAACACGAAACGCGACAAGGCCATCAACGCACCGGTATTGCCGGCACTGACACAGGCCTGCACCTTGCCATCGCGCAGCAGTTCGAGGGCCACACGCATCGACGAATCCGGCTTGCCACGCAGGGCCTGGGCAGGTTTCTCGTCCATGGTGATGACTTCGCTGGCCGCAACAATCGTGAGGCGCGCGCGATCGGCAGCCGACTGGCCGTGGATCAGTTCTTCAAGAAGGGAGGGTTGACCGACGAGGGTCAGGTGCAGCGAGGGTGTAGCAGACAGGCAAGCGAGACTGGCCTGAACAATGCTGCGGGGACCGAAGTCCCCGCCCATTGCGTCAATCGCGATGACTTGAGCAGACAAGTGATTACTCGTCAGCGCCCTTGTCGATCACTTTACGGCCACGGTATACGCCTTCTGGCGATACGTGGTGACGCAGGTGAACTTCACCAGTGGTTTTTTCTACAGACAGGGTGCTAGCCTCGAGAGCGTCGTGCGAACGGCGCATGTCACGGGCAGAGCGGGATTTTTTGTTCTGCTGAACAGCCATAATTGATTAACTCCTAAACGTTTGGGTCACGCTTTAACTGCGCCAATACACTGAACGGGTTGGACCGCGTTACCTCGTCCTCGCTCGGTTCGGGCTCATCTGCTCCCGCCGGCTGCTGGCATTCTTCCGGATGATGAGCAGGCACAATGGGCAAGGCGAGCAGAAGCTCCTCCTCGATCAGTGACTGCAGATCCAATGGATCTTCGCCCAGTTCCAGCACGTCATAACCTTTCGGCAACGACTGGGTATTCGCACCCTCCTTCACCACCGCGTAACTGCATTCGCTGTGGATCGGCAGGGTGACCAGCTCAAGACAACGCTGGCAAACCATTTTGACTTCGGTGTCGATAAAGCTGTGGATGACCACAGACTTACGTTCATCTCGTTCAAAAACGAATTTGGCCTGCACCGTACCGACATCGTCGGAAAGCGGGTCGCAGAGTCTCTTCAAATCGGCCAGCAGCAGTTCACCTTGAAGGGTGGTGCCACGGTCAGCCAATTTGCGCGGGTCAACGTGAGGTGGAATCGGGTCATTCAACATAGGCGCAGCATTATAGGGATGCACCCACCCATGTCAAAGGAAATTGTGCCCTGTCCGTCACTTGCGCGCCTCCGCTAGAATCCGCACCTGCCTCAGGAGACGTCCATGCTGCCTTTATTACTCGCTTCAAGCTCGACTTATCGCCGTGAATTGCTCGCCCGCCTGCACCTGCCGTTCGTCTGCAGCTCGCCGGACATCGACGAAAGCCACCGCCCGGGCGAGTCCGCGATCGATCTGGTCAAACGCCTCGCTGAGGAAAAAGCCCGCGCCCTGGCGGACAGCCACCCTGCTCATCTGATCATTGGCTCGGATCAGGTCGCCGTCCTCGGCGAACAGATCATCGGCAAGCCGCACACCTTCGAGAAGGCTCGCGAGCAATTGATGGCGGCCAGCGGTGCGAGCGTAACCTTCCTGACTGGCCTGACGCTGCTCAACAGCCAGACCGGGCAATGCCAGGTCGACTGCGTGCCGTTTACCGTGCACATGCGTCAGCTGGATCAGGCGCGCATCGAACGCTACCTGCGCATCGAGCAACCGTACGACTGCGCCGGCAGCTTCAAGGCCGAAGGACTGGGCGTGAGCCTGTTTCAATCGACCGAAGGCCCGGATGCCACCAGCCTGATCGGCCTGCCGCTGATTCGCCTGATCGATATGTTATTGGTCGAAGGCGTGCAAATCCCTTAAAAGCAAAAGATCGCAGCCTTCGGCAGCTCCACACCGATCCGTGCAAGAGTTGCCGCCGACTGCGATCTTTCGACCTTCAAACGTCTTAACGCAACGAAGGCCCGTGGAAACCCATCCACATCGCCAACTGCTCGGCCACGCTGGCGCCGAGCTTTTTCGAGAAGCGATCGAACGGCGATTCCTGCACGGTGAAGTCCACCAGCTCCTTCTCGCCAATCACATCACGCGCCACCGAACTGGCACTGCCCAAGCCATCGATCAGACCCAGCGGCAGCGCCTGCTCACCCGACCAGACCAGCCCGGAAAACAGCTCCGGATGCTCTTTGTCCTTCAGGCGATCACCACGCCCCTGCTTGACGCTGTTGATGAACTGCTTGTGCGTGGTGTCGAGCACGCTTTGCCAGAATGCGGTTTCTTCAGGCTTTTGCGGCTGGAACGGATCCAGAAATGCCTTGTGTTCGCCCGAGGTGTAGGTGCGACGCTCAACGCCGAGTTTCTCCATGGTGCCGACGAAACCGTAACCCGCCGCCGTCACGCCGATCGAGCCGACCAGACTGGCCTTGTCGGCGTAGATCTGATCCGCTGCGCTGGCGATGTAATAGGCGCCCGAAGCACCAAGATCGGAAATCACTGCGTAGAGCTTGATCTCCGGGTGCAAAGCTCGCAGACGCTTGATCTCGTCATAGACATAACCGGACTGCACCGGACTGCCGCCCGGACTGTTGATGCGCAGGACCACGCCTTTGACCTTCTTGTCTTCGAACGCCGCGCGCAGGCTGCCAACGATATTATCGGCGCTGGCCGGCTCCTTGTCGGCGATTACGCCGTCGATCTCGATCAACGCCGTGTAGTTCGGGCCGCGGGTGGCGGTTTTTTCCATGTCCATCAGCGGCGTGAACAGCAGCAGCGCAACAAACAGATAAACAAACGTCAGCAGCTTGAAGAAAATCCCCCAGCGCCGCGAACGGCGTTGTTCCTGCACACCGGCCAGCAAAGTCTTTTCCAACAGCTTCCAGCTTTTCGCGTCACCGTCGTCGGCACTTGCCTTGGCCGGTGCTTTCCATTCGTCGGTCATGCCATCTACCCCAGCAAAAACGTATTAAGCCCGCTGACCCAGCCAGGCGTGCAATTGAGAAAAACGGTCGATCGACAGGCGCGGCTCGAACTGTTGCAGGGACTCGATCGATTGCGCGCCATAACTGACCGCCACCGAATCCATTCCCGCGTTGCGCGCCATCAGCAGATCGAACGACGAATCACCGACCATCAACGCCTGCTCCGGGCGTACGCCGCAGTGGCTGACAATCTGCTCAAGCATCAGAGGGTGTGGCTTGCTGGCAGTTTCATCGGCAGCGCGGGTGATATCGAAATAATCTTCCCAGCCATTGGCCTTGAGCACCCGATCCAGTCCGCGACGATTCTTGCCCGTCGCTACCGCCAGGTGATAACCCTGCTCGCGAAACGATGCCATCGACTCGACCACGCCCTCGAACAGCGGCGAAGGCACGGCTTCAGCAGCGATGTAGTGATCGGCGTAGTACTCGCGAAACGCGAGCATTTCTGCGTCGCTGATTTCGGGGTACAAGGTGCGAATCGCTTCCGGCAAGCCCAGACCGATGATGCCTTTGACGGCGAAGTCATCGCGCAGCTCGAAACCGGAACGCCCGGACGCCGAGTGCATCGCCTCGACGATCCGATGAATGGAATCGGCAAGGGTGCCGTCCCAGTCGAAAATCAACAGCTTGTAATCAGATGGGCGCACTCAATCGCTCCACGGTCTTGGCCCACATTTCATCGACGGGCGCTTGCAGATTCAGCTTGCCGCCGTCGGGCAGCGGCACGGTCAGCATGTAGGCGTGCAGGAACAGGCGCTTACCGCCCAGATCGCGGATTTCCTTGGTGAAATCCTCGTCGCCATACTTACTGTCACCGGCAATGCAATGGCCAGCATGCAAGGTGTGCACGCGAATCTGGTGGGTACGACCGGTAACCGGTTTCGCCTCGACCATGGTGGCAAAATCGCCGAAACGGCGCAGCACCTTGAACAGCGTCAGGGCTTCTTTGCCCTCGTCATTGACCTCAACCATGCGCTCGCCGGAGCGCAGATTGCTCTTGAGCAACGGTGCGCGAACCTGCTTGATCGAGGTTGCCCAATTGCCACGGACCAGCGCCATGTAGCGCTTGTCGACGCCGTCGCCGCGCAACTGCTCGTGCAGGTGGCGCAACATGCTGCGTTTTTTGGCGATCATCAGCAGGCCGGAGGTGTCACGGTCGAGACGGTGAACCAGCTCCAGCTCCTTGGCGTCGGGACGCAGCTGACGAAAGGCTTCGATCACGCCGAAATTCAGCCCGCTGCCGCCATGAACCGCAATGCCGGCGGGCTTGTTGATCACGATCAGGGCCTTGTCTTCGAAGACGATCGAGGCTTCCAGGCGCTGCAACAGCCCTTGCGCCAGCGGCACCGGTTCGTCGCGCTCAGGCACGCGAACCGGCGGCACGCGCACGATGTCGCCGGCCTGCAGCTTGTATTCGGGCTTGATCCGACCTTTGTTCACGCGCACTTCGCCTTTGCGCAAAATGCGGTAAATCAAGGTCTTGGGCACGCCTTTGAGCCGGGCGAGGAGAAAGTTGTCGATTCGTTGGCCGGCATACTCCGGCGAGACTTCAAGCAGTTGAACGCCTGGAGTCGAAGGGGCAGTAGTTGTCATGCCGCGGATGATAACAATTTTTATGGAATTGAAGCACTTAATCATTGCTGCTATAGTCGCGAACGCCGCCAAAAGCGGCCTGGACAGCGGAACCACGGTCAAAGACCGGCCCTGACCAACGCAATTCACCAGGGCGCGAGGCCGTCCTACGGGGCTTTCGCTACGTAACGGTGGAGTTTGCGGTTGTAACGAGCGCAGGTGACATGAGGCCTGAATTACACCGCCGAGCAGAGTTCTCACTCGCCCGGCAGGCAACATTCAAGGCCAGTTCACAAAGTGCAGTCGACTGCGAATGACCCCGAGCGATTGCTTCGGAAACATCGCCTGAATTAGCCATGATGCGTGACCTCCCCTTTCGGAGCTCACGGTAAATGCCAACCCGCTGCGGATTCTGCGCGCGGCAGCACCCGAATTATCAGGGATACGTGTAGGGTGGAGATGCACAACCGCCGGACTGTGTAGCAACAAGCTTTGATCAAGACGCTTCATCTCGTCCACAGCCGCTGGTTGATTCCTCCTCCTGACTGAGTGCTTAAGTAGCCACAGCAAGCAGGACGCGTACGTCGCGGTATCGGCCCAATTGGCCGCACATCGCTGGACACGGGAATGGCCAACCACTCCCGACGCACCTGACACCGACCGTGAGAAGTCGTGTGTGCCGAACGCCGTTTCCGGCAGCCCGGAAACCGACGGTACTACATGAAAAGAATGCTGATTAACGCAACTCAACCCGAAGAGTTGCGTGTTGCACTGGTAGATGGCCAGCGCCTCTACGACCTGGATATCGAATCCGGTGCACGCGAGCAGAAAAAGGCCAACATCTATAAAGGCCGTATCACTCGCATCGAACCAAGCCTTGAGGCTGCCTTTGTCGATTTCGGCTCCGAGCGCCACGGCTTCCTGCCCCTCAAAGAAATCTCCCGCGAATACTTCAAGAAAGCCCCCGAAGGCCGCGTCAACATCAAGGACGTCCTGAGCGAAGGCCAGGAAGTCATCGTTCAGGTCGAAAAAGAAGAACGTGGCAACAAGGGCGCCGCCCTGACCACCTTCATCAGCCTCGCCGGTCGTTACCTCGTGCTGATGCCGAACAATCCGCGTGCCGGCGGCATCTCCCGTCGCATCGAAGGCGAAGAGCGCAACGAACTGCGTGAAGCGCTGAACGGCCTGGTCGCTCCGGCCGACATGGGTCTGATCGTGCGCACTGCCGGCCTGGGCCGCAGCAGCGAAGAAATGCAGTGGGACCTCGACTACCTGCTGCAACTGTGGACCGCCATCAAAGAAGCCTCGCTGGATCGCTCCGCGCCATTCCTGATCTACCAGGAAAGCAACGTGATCATCCGCGCCATCCGCGATTACCTGCGCCAGGACATCGGCGAAGTGCTGATCGACAGCGTTGAAGCCCAGGACGAAGCCCTGACCTTCATCCGCCAGGTGATGCCGCAGTACGCCAGCAAGATCAAGCTGTACGAAGACAGCGTGCCGCTGTTCAACCGTTTCCAGATCGAAAGCCAGATCGAGACCGCATTCCAGCGCGTCGTCGAACTGCCTTCCGGCGGCTCCATTGTGATCGATCCGACCGAAGCCCTGGTGTCCATCGACATCAACTCGGCGCGCGCCACCAAAGGCAGCGATATCGAAGAAACCGCCTTGCAGACCAACCTTGAAGCCGCCGAAGAAATCGCCCGTCAGTTGCGCCTGCGCGACATCGGCGGCCTGATCGTCATCGACTTCATCGACATGACCCCGGCCAAGAACCAGCGCGCCGTGGAAGAGAAAGTCCGCGAATGCCTGGAAGCTGACCGCGCCCGCGTGCAGATCGGTCGCATCTCGCGTTTCGGCCTGCTGGAAATGTCCCGTCAGCGCCTGCGTCCATCGCTGGGCGAAAGCAGCGGCATCGTCTGCCCGCGTTGCAACGGCACCGGCATCATCCGTGACGTTGAATCGCTGTCGCTGGCCATTCTGCGCCTGATCGAAGAAGAAGCCCTGAAAGACCGCACCGCCGAAGTTCGCGCGCAAGTGCCGATCCCGGTCGCTGCGTTCCTGCTCAACGAAAAACGCAACTCGATCACCAAGATCGAACTGCGCACCCGTGCCCGTATCGTCATTCTGCCGAACGATCACCTCGAGACGCCGCACTTCGAAGTTCAGCGTCTGCGTGACGACAGCCCGGAAGCCGCGACCAACCAGTCCAGCTACGAAATCGCTGCCGCCGCTGCCGAAGTCGAAGAAGTCCAGCCAGCCGCTGCGACCCGCACTCTGGTTCGCCAGGAAGCTGCAGTGAAAACTGCGCCGGCCCGTGCCAACGCACCGGTGCCGACTGAAGTTGCTCCTGCCGCACCTGCTCCGGCACCCGCTGCCGCGCCTGAGCCAAGCCTGTTCAAGGGCCTGGTGAAGTCGCTGGTCAGCCTGTTCGCCACCAAGGAAGAGCCAGCCGCACCGGTCGCGGTTGCGAAACCGGCTGCCACCGAGCGTCCTGCCCGCAACGAAGAGCGCCGCAACGGTCGTCAGCAGAGCCGCAACCGTAACGGTCGCCGCGATGAAGAACGCAAGCCGCGCGAAGAACGTGCTCCACGTGAAGAGCGCGCACCACGCGAAGAGCGCCAGCCACGTGAAGCCCGCGAGCCGCGTGAAACCCGCAGCGAAGCGCCGGTAGCCCGCGAAGAGCGCGCACCACGTGCCCCGCGTGAAGAACGTGCACCGCGTGCTCCGCGTGAAGATCGCAAGCCGCGTGGCGAGCGTGAAGAGCGTGTGCGTGAACTGCGCGAGCCACTGGACGCCGCGCCAGCCGCAGCCGCAGCTGTTGCTGCCGTGACCGCTGAAGAGCGTCCGGCCCGTCAGCCACGCGAAGAACGCGCTCCGCGTCCGCCGCGTGAAGAGCGTCAACCGCGTGCCGAGCAGGCCGCTGCTGCCGTCGCTGAAGAAGAAGTGAACAGCAACAACGAAGAGCAACTGCCGGAAGACGGTCAGGACAACGCCGAAGGCGATCGTCCACGTCGTCGCTCCCGTGGCCAGCGTCGTCGCAGCAACCGTCGCGAGCGTCAACGTGATGCCAACGGCAACGTGATCGAAGGTTCGGAAGAATCCGAGTCCGCTGAAAACGCTGGCGAGCCAAGCACTGCCGATCTGGCCGCTGGCCTGGCCGTCACCGCCGCCGTTGCCAGCAGCACCATCAGCGCTCCGGCAGAAGCCGAAGCTCACGAGCAGGCTGAACGCGCCACCGCCGCCACACTGGAAACTGCTCCAGTCGAAGCGCCGGTTGTCGAAGCCACCACTCCAGTGGAAGCGACTGCTGCACCGGAAATCGAAGTCGCTCCGGTCCGCGAAGCTCAGCCTCAGGTTGAAGCAACTGCCGAACCGGAAGCTGTCGTCGAAGCACCAACGGCCATCACTGAGCCAGCGGTAGAAACCGTCAGCGAAAACGTGACCAAAACCGTGCGTGAAGTTCGTGAAGAGCAGACTGCGTTCAACTGGGTTGCCGAGCCAGCCGTCACCGAAGCCCCAGCGCCAGTCGCTGAAGCCGAAGTGCCGCAAGCCATGGTTTCCGAGCCAGTAGTTGCAGCAGCAGAGCCGGCGCCGACACCAGTGGTTGAAACTCCGGTTGCCGAAGCTCAGGTTGAAGAAGCGCCAGCCGCAGTCGAAGCGCCAGCGCCAGTGGTTGAAGCGCCGGCTCCGGTCAGCGCCCTGACGCCGAACGGCCGCGCGCCAAACGACCCGCGTGAAGTGCGTCGTCGCAAGCGTGAAGCCGAGCGTCTGCAGAAGGAAGCCGAACTGGCTGCCGCTGCGGCTGCGGTTGCTGCCGAACCAGCCCCTGCAGCTGAAGTGATCGAGGCAGCCCCTGCCCCGGTCGCGGAGGAAGCATCGGTTGAAGCGGTGATCGCTGAAGCACCACGCTCCGTTCAGGATGCAGTTGAACAGCGCGAAGAGGCCCAGGAAAAAGAGCACGAGCCTAAACCACTCGTGTAATTCCTGAAGCCAATAAAAAGCCCCGCCTGGTGAAAGCCTGGCGGGGCTTTTTTATGCCTGAAATTCCAGCATCATCCACAACCTTTGTGGGAGCAAGCCTGCTCGCGAAAGCACTGGGTCAG
>NZ_WBRZ01000349.1:0-4797 GCF_008923895.1 Pseudomonas sp. GXM4 | reverse complement strand
GCGGGGCGAAATCGAACGGCGCCAAGGCATACCCGCTCTCATCCACCTGCAACGCCCAACCCTGACGATCCCAATCCCCCAGCACAATCCGCTTCGCCGCCTGCTCACCAAGCTGCAACTTGTGAATTGCCGGGCGGTGGGTGTGGCCGTGGATCAGAGTCTTCACGCCGAATGCCTGCATCACTCGCGGAATCTCTTCCGGGGTGACATCGACGATGTCATTGGCCTTCATCCGCGTCTGTGCACGGCTTTCGCTGCGTAGCTTGCGCGCCAGTTTGTGGCGGCTGCTCAGCGGCAGATGGCGGAGGATGAACAGGGTGATCGGGTTGCGCAGGTAGCGGCGCAGCTTCATGTAGCCAACGTCGCGGGTGCACAGGCTGTCGCCGTGCATCAGCAGCACTGGCTCGCCGTAGAACTGCACGACACTCGGATCCTTCAGCAAGGTGCAGCCGGCCTGTTTGCAGAAGGCCTTGCCGAGCATGAAATCGCGATTGCCGTGCATCAGGAATATGGCCGTGCCGCTGTCGCTCAAATCGCGCAGGGCCTGGCAGATGGAACGCTGAAAGGGCGTCATGGCGTCGTCACCAATCCACGCCTCGAAGAAGTCGCCGAGGATGTACAACGCACTCGCCGAGCGCGCGCGTCCGGCGAGCAAATCCAGAAACGCCCGGGTAATGTCCGGGCGCTCCTCTTCCAGATGCAAGTCTGAAATCAGCAATATCACGCTGCGATGATCTCGGCTTTCTCGATGATCACGTCGTCTGCTGGTACGTCCTGGTGGCCGGCCTTGGAAGTGGTCGACACGCCTTTGATCTTGTCGACAACGTCGGTGCCGGCGGTCACTTTACCGAATACCGCGTAGCCCCAGCCCTGAGTGGTCTTGCCGCTGTGGTTGAGGAAGGTGTTGTCGGCGACGTTGATGAAGAACTGTGCCGAAGCCGAATGCGGCTCCATGGTGCGGGCCATGGCGACGGTGTATTTGTCGTTGGAGAGACCGTTGTCCGCTTCGTTCTGGATGCTTGGACGCTTGTCTTTCTTCTCTTTCATGCCTGGCTCGAAACCGCCGCCCTGGATCATGAAGTTGCCGATGACGCGGTGGAATACGGTGTTGGTGTAGTGACCGGCGTTGACGTACTCGATGAAGTTGGCAACGGTGATCGGCGCCTTTTCAGCGTTCAGTTCGATGACGATGTCGCCATGGTTGGTGGTCAGTTTGACTTGAGTCATGGTCATTACTCTTCATAGGGAATTCGTGGTTCTGGGACATTGAGCCCCACAACCGGTTCAGCCTGCTTCGGCCAAGGTGCGCAGTTTAGCGTGACAGGCGCGAATTTCGAGGCGGTTTTTCATTTCCCGGCGATTAAATGCGTGCCTTTATAAGAGCTGCTCTGTCAGGCCCTTGACAGCATCGGCTATGATAGCGGCTTTGTTTTGTCTGGCCCCTCTTTGCGGCCGCGCACCTGTACGTCAAGGATCCTATGAGCAAGCCCACTGTCGACCCTACCTCGAATGCCAAGTCCGGCCCTGCCGTGCCGGTCAACTTCCTGCGGCCGATCATCCAGGCAGACCTGGACTCGGGCAAGCACACCCAGATCGTGACTCGCTTCCCGCCGGAGCCCAACGGCTACCTGCACATCGGCCACGCCAAGTCGATCTGCGTCAACTTCGGCCTGGCCCAGGAGTTCGGTGGCGTCACGCACCTGCGTTTCGACGACACCAACCCGGCCAAGGAAGATCAGGAATACATCGACGCGATCGAAAGCGACGTCAAATGGCTGGGCTTCGAATGGTCCGGTGAAGTGCGCTACGCCTCGCAGTATTTCGATCAATTGCACGACTGGGCCGTCGAGCTGATCAAGGCCGGCAAGGCCTACGTCGACGACCTTACCCCGGAGCAGGCCAAGGAATACCGTGGCAGCCTGACCGAGCCGGGCAAGAACAGCCCGTTCCGTGACCGTTCGGTTGAGGAAAACCTCGACCTGTTCGCGCGCATGAAAGCCGGTGAATTCCCCGACGGCGCGCGCGTGCTGCGGGCGAAGATCGACATGGCTTCGCCGAACATGAACCTGCGCGACCCGATCATGTATCGCATCCGCCACGCGCATCACCACCAGACCGGCGACAAGTGGTGCATCTATCCGAACTACGACTTCACCCATGGGCAGTCGGACGCCATCGAAGGCATCACCCATTCGATCTGCACCCTCGAGTTCGAAAGCCACCGTCCGCTGTACGAATGGTTCCTGGAGAACCTGCCGGTGCCGGCGAACCCGCGCCAGTACGAGTTCAGCCGTCTGAACCTGAACTACACGATCACCAGCAAGCGCAAGCTCAAGCAACTGGTTGACGAGAAGCACGTCAACGGCTGGGACGATCCGCGGATGTCCACGCTGTCGGGCTTCCGCCGCCGTGGCTACACGCCGAAATCGATCCGCAACTTCTGCGAAATGATCGGCACCAACCGTTCCGACGGCGTGGTCGATTTCGGCATGCTCGAATTCAGCATTCGTGACGACCTCGACCACAGCGCACCGCGTGCCATGTGCGTGCTGCGTCCGCTGAAAGTGGTCATCACCAACTACCCGGAAGGCCAGGTCGAAAACCTCGAACTGCCACGCCACCCGAAAGAAGACATGGGCGTGCGCGCGCTGCCATTCGCTCGGGAAATCTACATCGACCGTGAAGACTTCATGGAAGAGCCGCCAAAGGGCTACAAGCGCCTGGAACCGGCTGGTGAAGTGCGTCTGCGCGGCAGCTACGTGATCCGCGCCGATGAAGCGATCAAGGACGCCGACGGCAACATCGTCGAACTGCGTTGCTCGTACGATCCGGACACCCTCGGCAAGAACCCGGAAGGGCGCAAGGTCAAAGGCGTGATCCACTGGGTGCCGGCCGCCGCCAGCGTCGAGTGCGAAGTACGTCTGTACGATCGCCTGTTCCGTTCGCCGAACCCGGAAAAAGCCGAAGACAGCGCCAGCTTCCTCGACAATATCAACCCTGACTCGCTGCAAGTGCTGACCGGTTGTCGCGCCGAGCCATCGCTCGGCAACGCACAGCCGGAAGACCGTTTCCAGTTCGAGCGCGAAGGCTACTTCGTCGCAGACCTGAAGGACTCGAAACCCGGTCAGCCGGTATTCAACCGTACCGTGACCCTGCGTGATTCGTGGGGCCAGTGAGTGAGTCAAGGAACTAACGTGCTAACGATCTACAACACGCTCAGCAAGAGCAAAGAAGTCTTCAAGCCGCTGGATGGCAACAAGGTGCGCATGTACGTCTGCGGGATGACCGTGTACGACTACTGCCACCTCGGCCACGGCCGCAGCATGGTCGCGTTCGACCTGGTGACCCGCTGGCTGCGCTTCAGCGGTTACGACCTGACCTACGTGCGCAACATCACCGACATCGACGACAAGATCATCAATCGTGCCCGTGAGAACGGTGAGTCGTTCGAAGCGCTGACCGAGCGCATGATCGCCGCGATGCACGAAGACGAAGCGCGCCTGAACATCCAGAAGCCGGACATGGAACCGCGCGCCACCGATCATATCGCCGGCATGCACGCAATGATCCAGACCCTGATCGACAAGGGCTACGCCTACGCGCCGGGCAATGGCGACGTGTACTACCGCGTCGCCAAGTTCATGGGCTACGGCAAGCTGTCGCGCAAGAAGATCGAAGATTTGCGCATTGGCGCGCGCATCGAAGTCGACGAGTCGAAGCAAGACCCGCTCGACTTCGTCCTGTGGAAAGCCGCCAAGCCGGGCGAGCCGAGCTGGGAATCGCCATGGGGCGCCGGGCGTCCGGGCTGGCACATCGAGTGCTCGGTGATGTCCACCTGCTGCCTCGGTGAGACCTTCGACATTCATGGCGGCGGCAGCGACCTGGAGTTTCCGCACCACGAAAACGAAATCGCCCAGAGCGAAGCGGCCACCGGCAAGACCTACGCCAACGCGTGGATGCATTGCGGCATGATTCGCATCAATGGCGAGAAGATGTCCAAGTCCTTGAACAACTTCTTCACCATCCGCGACGTGCTCGACAAGTACCACCCGGAAGTGGTGCGTTACCTGCTGGTATCGAGCCACTACCGCAGCGCGATCAACTACTCGGAAGACAACCTCAAGGACGCCAAGGGCGCACTGGAGCGTTTCTACCATGCGCTGAAAGGCCTGCCGAGCGTGGCGCCGGCAGGCGGTGAAGCGTTTGTCGAGCGTTTCACCACGGTGATGAACGACGACTTCGGCACCCCTGAAGCCTGCGCCGTGCTGTTCGAGATGGTGCGCGAGATCAACCGTCTGCGTGAGAGCGATCTCGATGCAGCGGCGGGGCTGGCGGCACGTCTGAAAGAACTGGCGAGTGTGCTCGGTGTGTTGCAGTTGGAGGCGGATGACTTCCTGCAGGCCGGCGCTGAAGGGCGGGTCGATGCGGCTGAAGTCGATGCACTGATTGCGGCGCGCCTGGCAGCTCGGGCGGGCAAGGATTGGGCTGAGTCCGATCGTATCCGTGATCAGCTGACAGCGATGGGCGTGGTGCTGGAAGATGGCAAGGGTGGGACTACCTGGCGTCTGGCTGACTGAGGCCCAAAGCCCCTACCATGATCGTTCCCACGCTCTGCGTGGGAATGCCTCAACGGACGCTCCGCGTTCGGCTCTGTAGGGACGCAGAGCGTCCCGGGCTGCATTCCCACGCGGAGCGTGGGAACGATCGACTTTCAACGCACGACACAAATGCCCTGTGGGTCATTCAGCCTGCCGCAACCGCTTGTAAAGCGTATTCCGGCTAACCCCCAGCCGCCGC
>NZ_WBRZ01000348.1:0-4804 GCF_008923895.1 Pseudomonas sp. GXM4 | reverse complement strand
TTTTGATCTTAAGCGCGGAACTGCCCCAGGCTGGCTTTCAATTGCGCCGCCAGACCATCCAGCACCTTACCACTGGCCGTGGTTTCCACCACTGCCTGCGCCGCTTTCTCGGCCTGCGCATGAATCGTTTCGACGCGCCCACGCACTGCCTGTGCACCCTGCGCCTGATGCGCTGCTGCTTGCGTCGCCAGACCGATCGCCGCGTGCACCTGCTCGACCGAAGCCTGCACCGACTGCTGCAACCGCGCACTGTCGCGCAAGACCAGCAAACCTTCGCTGGCCTGCCGTCCGGCCTGACCAATCGCCTCGACGGCCTCACGTGCGCCCTGCTGCAAAGCGACGATGTGCGCTTGAATATCGCCCGTCGAGCTCTGCGTTTTGCTCGCCAGTGCACGCACTTCATCCGCCACCACGGCAAACCCACGCCCGGTCTCACCGGCCCGCGCCGCCTCGATCGCAGCGTTCAATGCCAGCAGGTTGGTCTGTTCGGCGATGCCGTGAATCACCGTCAGCACCACCTCAATCTGCTCGCTCTGCTGCGCCAGTCGCTCGATGACCTTCGCCCCGGTATCGACCTGCCCGGCCAGCGCTTCGATCAGGCTGCCGACCTTGGCGGAAGTACGAGTGTTCTCATCGGTGGCCTGACGAATATCGACAACCTGCTTCAGCGCCGCCTGCATCGCCTGACTTTCCGACTGCGCCTCGTCTGCCATTTGCGACAGCGCGCGCAGGCTTTCCGCCACTTCATCGCGCTGCATTCCGGCAGCCGCATCGGCGCCAGCGTTGCGCAAAGTCATCGCGCCGATTTCCACGCCAGTGCGCTGAGCGACATCACCCGCCTCGCGTACGATCGGCTGCAGCTTGTCGACGAAGCGATTGACCGCCGAGGCCATGTCGCCGATTTCATCCTTGCTGTTGATCTGCACACGCTTGGTCAGGTCGCCCTCGCCCGCCGCCAGATCGTCCATTGCCGCATTGAGCATTTTCAGGCGATTGACCACGCGATGACCGAGCACAACGGCCAGCAACAGCAGCACGCCGCAACCGACCAGCGCCAAGCCGAGGCCGATGCGCCAGCGCAGCGTGGCGGCAGCCTCTTGAACGGTTTGTGCGGTGTTGGCTTTCATTTCGCCAGCGGTGCCCTGCGCCGATTGCAGGCGCGCCTGCATTGCCTTGGCGCTGTCCGCCGCTGCGCCTTTGAGGCTGTCGCCGACCAGTTGATCGCTGCTGGCAATCAGCGCGAGGAAGCGCTTGTCGAGCTCGGCCAGATCGGTTTCTACCGAGGCCGTGGACACGCCCATCAGCACTTTGCCGATTTCCACGCCGTTGGGATTGATCGAGGCTTCGAGGTAGTAAACCGAAGGATCGTTTTTCGCCGCATCCAGCACCTTATCCAGCGCACGCTCGCCCTGGCCCTTTTCCAGCAAGGCCTTGTTGATCGGGTTTTCACGATTGAGATAACGGGTCAGATGCTGGCCGGTAGCGTCGTCATACACCACGAACAGCACGTTGGGATTACGCTGGGCGCGACGGGCGAACTCCGACAGCGTCGGCACGTCGCTGTCCCACATCGCACGCGGCGCTACGGATGCAAGCAACTGCGCCATGTCGTTGGCCGAATCCTTCAGATCCTTCTCCAGCGTCGCCCGCAGTTGCGCCTGCTCTTCTTTGAGGCGTGCGGACAGGCCAGCCGTGAGGCGCTGACGAGTGCTGGCCGATAACGCATCAAGACTTGAAGTGACTTCACGCCCGGCCTGCTCCAGCTCACCGGAGAGCTTCTGGCTGTCGGCACCCAGGCGCACGGCCAGATCAGCTTCGAGCGCCGTGACCGTGCTCCGCGTCAGGGCAACCGCCACCAACACCTGCACCAAAAGGGCGATACCAAGGGTAACGAACACCGGCCGCAACAAACGGCTTTGTAACAGTGAGAGAACGGCTGACACTTTAAATCCCTCTACTTCTGACGCCATTAATTTGATGGCACTCTTGTAGACAGATTCACAGCAAAGGTCATGCCGTCCAACAGGCATAAACGACAAAGGCCCCGATTAAGGGGCCTTTGTTTTTTACATCAACAACTTATCAAGCGAACGGATGACGCAGAACGATGGTTTCGTTGCGGTCCGGGCCCGTCGAAATAATGTCGATCGGCGCGCCGATCAACTCTTCAACGCGTTTGATGTAGGCACGAGCATTGGCCGGCAGCTCTTCCAGGGTCTTGGCGCCCACGGTCGATTCGCTCCAGCCCGGCACTTCTTCGTACACCGGCTGCAGGCCGACGTAGCTGTCAGCATCGGTCGGCGCAACGGCATTGCCCTGCGCGTCTTTGTAGCCGACGCAGATGTTGATGGTTTCCAGACCGTCGAGTACGTCCAGCTTGGTCAGGCAGATGCCCGAAATGCTGTTCACGTCGATAGCGCGACGCAGGATGACGGCGTCAAACCAGCCGCAACGACGGGCGCGGCCAGTGGTAGCGCCGAACTCGTGACCTTGCTTGGCCAGGTGCGCACCGACTTCGTCGAACAGCTCGGTCGGGAACGGGCCGGAACCGACGCGAGTGGTGTAGGCCTTGGTGATGCCCAGGATGTAGTCGAGGAACATCGGACCAACGCCCGAACCGGTCGCCACGCCACCCGCGGTGGTGTTGGAGCTGGTCACGTACGGGTAGGTGCCGTGGTCGATGTCGAGCAACGAACCTTGCGCGCCTTCGAACATGATGTCCTTGCCGGCACGACGCAGGTCGTGCAGCTCGGCGGTCACGTCGAGCATCAGCGGCTTGAGCAGCTCAGCGTATTCCTTGCACTCGGCCAGGGTCTTTTCGAATTCGATGGCTGGCTCTTTGTAGTAACCGACCAGCATGAAGTTGTGGTAATCCACCAGTTCACGCAGCTTGTCTTCGAAGCGCGGCATGTTCAGCAGATCGCCGACACGCAGGCCACGACGGGCAACCTTGTCTTCGTAAGCCGGGCCGATGCCGCGACCGGTAGTACCGATCTTCAGCTCGCCACGGGCCTTTTCACGGGCCTGGTCCAGCGCGACGTGGAAGGACAGGATCAGCGGGCAGGACGGGCTGATACGCAAGCGCTCGCGCACCGGTACGCCTTTCTCTTCCAGCTTGGTGATCTCGCGCAGCAGGGCGTCAGGTGCAACCACCACGCCGTTGCCGATCAGGCATTGCACGCCTTCGCGCAGCACGCCCGACGGAATCAGGTGCAAGACGGTTTTCTCGCCGTCGATCACCAGCGTGTGACCCGCGTTGTGGCCACCCTGGTAGCGCACTACGGCGGCAGCATGTTCGGTCAGCAGATCAACGATCTTGCCTTTGCCCTCATCACCCCACTGGGTGCCCAGGACTACGACATTCTTACCCATAACACTTGTCCTCATTCGCGCAAACTTGGTGCCGGCGATGGCCGGCAGGAAAACTCAAGAAGCCAGTGGCGATACTTGCCAAAGCCCGTTCTGCTGAATCAATTGCCGGTCGCAGTCCGCATCACGGGCGGCGGCCAAAGGTTGTCCAGGCAAGGCCTGAACGACACGCTGACCCTCACTGCGCAACTGGCAAACCTGCTGCCAGAGTGCCGCATCCGTACTGTCAGGCATCCAGATACCGCCAGACGGTAGCTCGATCTCAGCACGCCCCAGGGTCACCAGGGTTTTCAAATCGGTAGAGAAACCAGTCGCCGGACGGGCGCGACCGAAGTCGGCACCGATGTCATCGTAACGACCGCCCTGAGCGATGGACTGGCCAACGCCCGGCACGAACACCGCGAACACCACACCGGTGTGGTAGTGGTAGCCGCGCAACTCGCCGAGGTCGAAATACAGCGGCAGCTGCGGGAAGCGCACGGAAAGACGTTCGGCGATCGCCAGCAGATCTTCCAGCGCCGCCAGCACCGGCGCCGGGGCATTGGCCAGACGCTCGCGCGCAGCGCTCAACACTTCACGGCCGCCACACAGATCAACCAGTGCGCGCAGCATGCCGGACAGATCGGCCGGCAGGCCTTCGGTCAGGGTAATCACTTCATCGATGGCCTTGCGTTGCAGGGCATCGAACAACTGCTGCTCGACTTCACCGGACAGACCGGCGGCGCGCGCCAGACCACGGTAGATGCCGACATGGCCGAGGTCCATGTGCACGTCCGGCACATCGGCCAGCTGCAGCATGGCCAGCATCAGGCTGATGACTTCGACATCGCTGCTCGGACTGGCGTCGCCGTACAGCTCGGCGCCCAGCTGGATCGGGCTGCGCGAGGACGACAATGCACGCGGCTGGGCATGCAGGACGCTGCCGGCGTAGCACAGACGGCTCGGGCCTTCGCGACGCAGGGTGTGCGCATCGATGCGCGCCACTTGCGGCGTGATGTCGGCACGGAAACCCATCTGCCGGCCCGATTGCGGGTCGATGACCTTGAAGGTACGCAGATCCAGGTCCTGGCCCGCGCCGGTCAGCAGGGATTCCAGGTACTCGATATGGGGAGTCACGACGAACTCGTAACCCCAGCTCTGGAACAGATCCAACACCTGACGACGCGCGACTTCAATGCGCGCCGCCTCCGGTGGCAGTACTTCTTCGATGCCATCTGGCAGCAGCCAGCGGTCTACCGTTGCCATTACGCCATTCCCCTTTGATCCGGGCGGCCAGCACTAGGCGAGCCTTGAGTGAAGCAGAAAATGATCGGGGCGTTCAAAACGCACGCGCATGAACGACGCAGCGAAAGGCCGGCTGGCGGCTTCGCCCATCACTTTCCTCGAAAAACGCTCGGGCTATTCAAACCCGATGTCTGCAACAAAAACAGCAATC
>NZ_WBRZ01000347.1:0-4805 GCF_008923895.1 Pseudomonas sp. GXM4 | reverse complement strand
AATCCTCGCCGTTGATGCAAATCAAGATGCCCTGTAACGCCCTCCCCTAGACTCGCCACACTGCCAGCCTATCCGGGGGAATGCCCGCATGCTCGACGCCATTCGTTGGGACTCTGATCTGATCCGCCGCTACGATCTGGCGGGGCCACGCTACACCTCGTACCCGACCGCCGTGCAATTTCACGGTCAGGTCGGCACTTTCGACCTGTTCCACGCCCTGCGCGACAGCCGCAAGGCGCAGCGGCCGCTGTCGCTGTACGTGCATGTGCCGTTCTGCGCGAACATTTGTTACTACTGCGCTTGCAACAAGGTCATCACCAAGGATCGCGGCCGTGCGCAGCCGTATCTGCAACGGCTCGAGCAGGAAATCCAGTTGGTCGCCTGCCACCTCGACCCGGCGCAAACCGTCGAGCAACTGCATTTCGGTGGCGGCACACCGACCTTTCTCAGCCACGACGAGTTGCGCCAGCTGATGGCGCACCTGCGCAAGCATTTCAATCTGCTCAACGATGATTCGGGCGATTACGGTATTGAAATCGACCCGCGCGAGGCTGACTGGTCAACCATGGGCCTGCTGCGCGAACTGGGTTTCAACCGGGTCAGCATTGGCCTGCAGGATCTTGACCCGGCGGTGCAGCGCGCGGTCAATCGCCTGCAAAGCCTGGAAGAAACCCGCGCGGTGATCGATGCGGCGCGAACCCTGCAATTTCGCTCGATCAATATCGATCTGATTTATGGCCTGCCCAAGCAGACACCCGACAATTTCGCCCGCACCGTCGAGGAAGTGATCAGCCTGCAACCGGATCGCCTGTCGGTGTTCAACTATGCGCACCTGCCGGAACGCTTCATGCCGCAACGGCGGATAAACAGCAGCGACTTGCCGAGCCCGGCGCACAAACTGGAAATGCTCCAGCGCACCATCGAGCAACTGACCGCTGCCGGCTACCGTTACATCGGCATGGACCACTTCGCCCTGCCCGATGACGAGTTGGCGATCGCTCAGGAAGAACACACCCTGCAACGCAACTTTCAGGGCTATACCACCCACGGCCATTGCGACCTGATTGGTCTGGGCGTGTCGGCGATCAGCCAGATCGGCGATCTGTACTGCCAGAACAGCAGCGACCTCAACGCTTATCAGAACAGCCTCGCCAGCGCACAACTGGCGACCAGTCGCGGTCTGGTGTGCAACGCCGACGACCGCTTGCGCCGTGCAGTGATTCAGCAACTGATCTGCAATTTCAAACTTGAATTCGCCGAGATCGAGCAGCAGTTCAACATCGATTTTCAAGGCTACTTCGGCGCGCTGTGGCCGCAATTGCAAGGTATGGCCGAGGATGGCCTGATCAGACTGGAGCGCGAGCGCATCGAGGTGTTGCCGGCGGGTCGATTGCTGGTGCGCTCGGTGTGCATGGTTTTCGATGCGTACCTGGAGCAGCAGAACCGCCAGCGTTTCTCCCGAGTGATTTAAGGCTTGGTCAGCAACGAGCCGACTTTGAGGTTCTGATCAGGATTGAGCGCCGACTGGTTCATCACTTTCGACAAGGAAAGGTTGGCGGTGATCAGGCCGCTGTTGAGCGCGGCTATGGCGCCCCGTAATGCGGCGAGCTTGTTGATCTTTTCCTCGTTGGAGAGGGTTCTGTCTGACATGACCGCCGCCATGCGCGCTTTTTTCTCGATGATTTCTTTTTGGATCTTGCGAATCATCTTCAGCAACTGTTGGATGTTCTCCGGTAAGCCACTGTTGTCGATGTCACTGTTTTCGCCGCCGACAGCGGCGGATTTGGCGATGGCCGCGCCGGACAGCGACACTTTGACGCCCTCGACCAAGGTCGGGGTTGCCGTATTCGACAAGGCGTCGTCGCGGTCGATTGCAGCGTCGGGACCGGTTACCTCCGGCGAAGCAGCAATGCCGCTGCTACCGGGGCTTAGCGTGCCAATGGCGGTCATCGGGGCCTTCCTTGGATGAGTACTGATAGTGGGTTATCGGCCGGCGGTGCTGCGGCTTTATGTCTGTAGGACAACGCCGCCGCGTGCTGGCCTGAATGTCCTCCCGTGGGTTACCCTTACGGCTTATGTGTGTTTTCCCACAAGGATTGAAGAAATGTCCGAGCCAGTCAAACTGCGCGCTCACAACCAGGCCCACTGCAAGGATTGCAGCCTGGCCCCGCTCTGCCTGCCACTTTCTCTGAATCTGGAAGACATGGATGCGCTCGACGAAATCGTTAAACGCGGCCGCCCGCTGAAGAAGGGCGAGTTCCTGTTCCGCCAGGGCGACACCTTTGATTCCGTTTATGCAGTCCGCTCCGGCGCGCTGAAGACCTTCAGCCTGAGCGATGCCGGCGAAGAGCAACTGACCGGCTTCCACCTGCCAAGCGAACTGGTTGGCCTGTCGGGCATGGACACCGAAAAACACCCGGTCTCGGCCCAGGCGCTGGAAACCACTTCGGTCTGCGAAATTCCCTTCGAACGCCTCGACGAACTCGCGCTGCAATTGCCACAACTGCGCCGCCAGTTGATGCGGGTGATGAGCCGCGAGATCCGCGACGACCAGCAAATGATGTTGCTGCTGTCGAAGAAGACCGCTGACGAGCGCATCGCTACTTTTCTGGTCAACCTGTCGGCACGTTTCCGTGCTCGCGGCTTCTCGGCCAATCAGTTCCGTCTGAGCATGTCGCGCAATGAAATCGGCAATTACCTGGGCCTGGCGGTGGAAACCGTGTCGCGGGTGTTCACCCGCTTTCAGCAGAACGAATTGATCGCCGCCGAGGGCAAAGAGATCCACATCCTCGACCCGATCCAGTTATGCGCGCTGGCCGGCGGTTCGATCGAAGGCTGATCACGACCCGCGGTTGAGCGAATCGTTTCAGCCGCGGGTATACTGCGCCGTTTGCAGCCCTGCCAGGACACCCCGATGGTTTTCGACTCCTTCGACATCAAATCCCTGATCCGCCCCGTGATCGACTTTCCGAAACCGGGCGTGATCTTTCGCGACATCACCCCGCTGTTCCAGTCGCCGACGGCCCTGCGCCTGGTGATGGACAGCTTCGCCCACCGCTACGTCGAAGCCGACTTCACCCACATCGGCGCCATGGATGCCCGTGGTTTTCTGATCGGTTCTGTACTGGCCTACCAGTTGAACAAGCCGCTGGTGCTATTCCGCAAGCAAGGCAAACTGCCGGCGGACGTGCTGGCGGAAGGTTATGCGACCGAATACGGCGAAGCGTTCCTGGAAGTGCACGCCGACAGCCTGTGTGAAGGCGATTCGGTGGTGATGTTCGATGACCTGATCGCCACCGGCGGCACGCTGATCGCAGCGGCCAACCTGATTCGCCGCATGGGCGCGCGGGTGCATGAAGCGGCGGCGATCATTGACCTGCCAGAGCTGCAAGGTTCGCAGCGCTTGCAGGATATGGGTATCCCGACGTTCTGCCTGACGCAGTTTGCGTTGACTGATAAATAATCAAGATCTAAAGATTGATCGTTCCCACGCAGAGCGTGGGAACGATCATGCATCGGACGATCTTTTGCTTTTAGAGCCCCATCTGCTTGCTGATGATTTCGTTCATCACTTCCCGCGTCCCGCCGCCAATCGACAGAATGCGATTATCCCGATACAGCCGCTCCACCAGGCTTTCACGCATGTAACCGAGCCCGCCAAGGATCTGCACCGCCTCGGTGGTGATCCGGTCGGAGGTGTCGGTGGCGAAGTTCTTCGCCATGGAAATCTCCTTGATCACGCTCTGCCCCGCCGCCATTTTTGCCGCTTGCCGATACGTGAACTCGCGCGACACTTCCAGCGCCGTGGCCATTTCGGCGAGGCGATGTTTGATCACCTGAAATTTGCCGATGGGTTTGCCGAACGCCTCACGCTCGCGCGCCCACTTCAGGCTCTCCTCCAGCGCCAATTGCGCAGTCATGTTGGCCATCAGCGCCAGCGCCAGGCGTTCGCTCTGGAAATTGCCCATGATGCAGGCGAAGCCCATGTTCTCGGCGCCGATGAGGTTGCCTGCCGGCACGGAACAATTGTCGAAGAACAACTCAGCGGTGTCAGAGGCCCACCAGCCCATTTTCTTCAATTGCCTACCGACACTGAAACCCGGCGTGCCCTTCTCGATCAGCAACAGACTGATACCGCCGAACCCCGGCGCACCGGTACGCACCGCGACGGTGTAGAAATCCGCACGCACACCGCTGGTGATGAAAGTTTTGCTGCCACTGACCCGGTAGAAGTCACCGTCACGCACGGCGCGGGTTTGCAAGTTGGCGACGTCGGAACCGCCGCCGGGCTCGGTCACTGCCAGGGCGCTGATCTTTTCGCCGCTGAGCACTTGGGGGACGACTCGCTCTCGCACTTCAGGCCGCGCCCATTTGACGATCGGCGGCAAACCGATATCCAGCGACCCCAACCCCGCCACCAGCCCGCCTGAGCCACAGCGCATCAACTCTTCACTGGCGGCGACCTTGGCGAACAGATCGCCTTCATGGCTGCCGCCAAGCGCCTCGGGATAGCCGATACCGAGAATGCCCGCCGCACCGGCCTTGAGGTACAGCTCACGGGGAAAGCTTTCGGCTTCTTCCCACTGATCGATGTCCGGCAGGATCTCGCGTTCGACGAAACGTCTGACGCTGTCGCGGACCAATTGATTGCTGGGGTCGAAGTATTCCTGAAAGGCAGGCATGGGCGAGCTCCACGGAAGGGTTCGCCGACGTTAACCGAGCGCTTGCTTGGTATTCAAGATGCAGAAGATCAAAAGATCGCAGCCTTCGGCAGCTCCTACATTGGAATGCGTTCCCTGTAGGAG
>NZ_WBRZ01000346.1:0-4868 GCF_008923895.1 Pseudomonas sp. GXM4 | reverse complement strand
TTGGATGACATACCGCATTCGCGAGCAAGCTCGCTCCCACAATTGGATCTGTATTTCAGGCGTTGATTGGTGGTGCCAGGATGCTGGCATCCGCCCTCATCGCTGGGCGATACAGCACCCAGTAATAAGCCCCCAGACAAATCAGCCAGCAAAAAATCGCCGTCCACACGTTGTGCGAAAAGAAGTGCGCGCCCTGCATCATGCGGCTGATCGAGAACACCGAACCCAGCGCAAAGGCGAACACAAACGCCTGCCGCGCCAGTCGCGGGCGGCGGTCGCGCAACACGAAGAACAACGCAAACAAGGTAAACCCGGTTGCCGCATGGCCACCCGGCCAGCAACGTCCCGGCTTGTCAGTGGCGGGGCGATGCTCCATCAGTTTGCTGTAGGTCTCGTGACCGCCGAATTGCTCCAGGCTCCATGGGCACTGCACGGCGGTGACGGCTTTGACCGGCGTGACAAACGAAGTCGCCAGCCCCAGCGACAGCACCAGACAGCCCAATTCACGCTTGAACGGTTTCAGCCGTTCGATGAAAAACGCGCCGATGAAACCCAGAATGGCAAACACCGAGAAGCCGATCACCAGCTGTTTCGCCCGGTCATGCAGGATGTCTTCAAGAAAAAAGCTGTGCCGTCCGATGAAATCCCCGGCGACCGGGTCGTAGAACATTTGCGCCAGAACCATGTCCAGATCGGTCAGTTCGAGCAACAGCAGAATGATCGCCGCCGCTGCGGGAATGCCCAGACACAACCACCAGTTCAGCGGTCTTGAAGCGGGAAGGGCAGAGGTCGACACCATGGCAGGTTCCTTGGTCGATGAACGGAGGAGAGAGCGTAATCGCGCGGAGTCTGCGCGCGCTGGCGTCGGCGATTTGTTAACCGAAAGTGAAAAAAACGTCGCAGCGCGCGCAGCGCGGGTTTATCGAAAAACGCCCCTAGCCCTGAGCCACACTTGGCCGTAAGCTGCGCGGGCCAAGACGGCCGTTACCCCGTTCGGAGGAGATGTCCATGCGAATTCTGCTGGTCGAAGACAACCGTGACATCCTGGCCAATCTGGCCGATTACCTGGGCATGAAAGGCTATACCGTCGATTGCGCACAAGACGGCTTGTCCGGTCTGCATCTGGCGGCGACCGAGCATTACGACCTGATCGTGCTCGACATCATGCTGCCCGGCATCGACGGCTACACCTTGTGCAAACGCCTGCGCGAAGATGCCCGGCGCGATACGCCGGTGATCATGCTGACCGCCCGCGACCAACTCGACGACCGTCTGCAGGGCTTCAAGTCCGGCGCCGACGATTACCTGATCAAACCGTTCGCGCTGTCCGAACTGGCCGCCCGCGTCGAAGCGGTCATGCGTCGTGCGCAGGGCGGCGGTCGCCGCGCATTGCAGGTCGGTGATCTGAGCTACGACCTCGACACCCTGGAAGTGACCCGCGAAGGCAAGCTGCTCAAGCTCAACCCGGTCGGTCTCAAGCTGCTCGCGGTGTTGATGCAGAAGAGTCCGCACGTGCTGCGTCGGGAGATTCTCGAGGAAGCGCTGTGGGGCGATGACTGCCCCGACAGCGACAGCCTGCGCAGCCATGTTCACCAATTGCGCCAGGTGATCGACAAGCCATTCGCCAAGCCACTGCTGCACACCGTGCACGGTGTCGGTTATCGCTTGGCCGAGGGGCGAGATGGAGTTTAAGCAGAGTCTTTCCCAGCGGATCATCATCGCCTTTGCGCTGATGAGCGCACTGGTCGCCGGCGCTTTCGCCATGGGCATCGTTGCGACGGTGCACCTGGTGGAAGAGAAACTGATTTCCGCAGGGCTGGGCGGCGACCTGCAACGTTTGCTGCTGATGGACAACGTCTCCGACTGGAGCCATCGCCCCGAGCCGGATCAGTTGTTCTATTTCAGTGGCGGGCCGGGGGATTTCGACCTGCCCAAGGATCTGCGTCACCTCGATGCCGGTTTCCACGAGGTCTTTCGCGAGCAGCTGTCCTATCACGCCATGGTCGAAGTGGTGGATGGTCGGCGTTATGTTTTGCTGCAGGATCAAAGTGATTTCGAAGAGCGCGAGCGCGTGCTGTTTGCCGTGGTGCTGGTGGGCTTCGTGCTTAGTCTGGCGCTGGCGGTGTTCCTGGGCTGGGTGCTCGCGCGCAAGGTGATGGCGCCGGTGGTGCGCCTGGCGCGGCAGGTTCGGCATCGCGACCAGTTGCTCGGGCTGGCGCCACCCCTGGCGCCGGATTATGCAGCGGATGAAGTCGGTGAACTGGCGGTGGCGTTCGATGCCACGCTGGGGCGCTTGCGTCAGGCGCTGAACCGCGAGCGTTTGTTCACCAGCGACGTCAGCCACGAATTGCGCACGCCGCTGATGGTCCTCGCCAGTTCCTGCGAACTGCTGCTGGAAAACCCCGGTATCGATCAGCGCGGTCGCGCTCAGGTCGAGCGTATTGCCCGGGCCAGCGAGGAGATGCGCGAGCTGGTGCAGACCTTCCTGATGCTGGCGCGCGCACAGAACGAAGAGGCCGGCGCCGCGCCGCAGCAAAACCTCACGCAAGTAGCCGAAAGCCTGCTGTGCCTGTGGCGCGAACCGATCGAGCGCAAGGGCCTGACGCTGATGTTCGAGCCGGGCAATCCACCGGACACTCGTTACAACGCGACCTTGCTCAATGCAGTGATGGGCAACTTGCTGCGTAACGCACTGCATTACACGGAAGAGGGCTTCATTCGCCTGACCCTCACTGCCAACGGTTTTGTCGTCGAGGACTCGGGGGTAGGTATTCCCGAGGAAAAACGCGAGGCGATGTTCGAGCCGTTTGTGCGCGGTAGCGAGAAACGTGGCGAGGGTCTAGGCCTGGGCCTGTCGCTGGTCCAACGCATCTGCGAAAACCAGGGCTGGACGGTCAGCCTGAGCACGATGGACCCCAATGGCTGCCGATTCGAGGTAGATCTTGGCGTGAATACAGTCAAATAGTGGCTCGAGGCTACTCCCGCCCACCTGTCTAAATCCTGTATAACGTTGTAATACTTTGCAGATTTACCTGACAGAATTTTCACAATTGGATGACCTGACGCTGACACACCGCTGCTTAAGGTGGTGTCATCAGAATAGGAGTCCAGATGATGGCCGACCCGATCAAGCTCGATTTTTCCGAAAAGTACGACGACCAACACGCACAACGTTACCTGCGCAAGCACAAGGAAAGCCTTGGCCGCCGCCTGTCGCACTGGCGCGACGAGCAATTGGGTCGCAAGGCTCTGGCGCTGGCGGGGGATCCCGGTCTGGTGCTGGATCTGCCCTGCGGTGCCGGACGCTTCTGGCCAATGCTCGCGGAGAAACCCAACCGGGTAATCATCGGTGCGGACAATTCCGAGTCGATGATCAACACCGCGCTGCAAGGGCAGCCAGCCGATGTGGTCAAGCGTGTACAACCGCTGCACACCTCGGCGTTCGATATTGCTTTGCCGGATAACGCGGTCGACAGCATCTTCTGCATGCGCCTTCTTCACCACATCGGTGAAGCCGAGCACCGCAAGGTGATCCTGCGTGAATTCGAGCGGGTAACCCGTGACAGCGTGATTGTTTCATTGTGGGTCGATGGCAACTTCAAGGCGTGGAAGCGCAAGCGCGCCGAGCTTGACCGGCCGAATCGTGATTACCAGAACCGCTTTCTGATTCCGGCGGCGACGATCGAAAAAGAATTTGAACAGGCGGGTTTCCGCATTCAGGAACAACTGGACTTTATACCGCTCTATGCGATGTGGCGGGTTTACGTATTACGCAAGAGGTAGAGGATGACAGTGCAAGCAGCGGTTGAAGCGAATATCGCTCCACAGGATGGTTTCGATTATTACTGGGCCCAGCGTGGCGATTGGGTTGAAGAGCCCAACGTGCGCCGCGGTGGTGAAAGTGGTGTGCAGCGCATCGTCGGCCGTGACGGCCAGTTGCTGTACGCCAAACGCCAGACCGGGCACATCTATCGCAGCTGGTTGCACCCCTTCGGTCGCCCGACCGTATTGCGCGAACTCGATGCGCTGACCGGCGTGAGCAAACTCGGCGTGCGCGTACCACAAATCGTCTTTTGCGGCGCGCAACCGGATCCGCAACACAAGTGGCGCGCCCTGCTTGTCACCAAATCCCTCGACGGTTTCCAGGAACTGGAACAGTGGCTGGCTGCCGCCGGTGGTCGCGATCAATGTGGCGACGTGGTTTACGAGAAAGTCCTCAAGGACCTCGCCGAAAACCTGGCGCGCATGCACAAGGGGCGCTGGCAGCACAGCTGCATCTACATCAAACACGTTTTCGTGCGCGTCATCGGTGAAGGCGAAGCGGCGCAGGTTGAAGTGGCTTTGATCGATCTGGAGAAGTGCCGCCAGCGTCTGACCCCCTATCGCGCCGCGCAGCATGACATGAAGCAACTGCGTCGCCATTCGTCGTTCCGCGATGCCGACTGGAAAAAACTCGTCTACTTTTATGAGACGGCGTTTGGCAGCGCTATCAAAGGTTTATAGCGATGAAACTCGAAATTGCACGAGGTTTGTTCCTGGTCGGGGCCTTGGCAGTTGCTTCACTGGCGGTGGCTGCCTGGGAGCAGCCGCGCATGCAGGTCATAGGAGCGTCCGGGAACGACGCTCATTGTTCGGTTCCTCGGGTGGCGAAAGCCTCCGTGGCGACCCAGCCCGATCATGATTTGCTGTTGTTCATGTTCGGACTGTCTCAGGGAATGAGGCCAGCCAGTTGAAACGATTGAAGCCCAAATAAAAGGCCTCGCAATTGCGAGGCCTTTTATTTGGGATACGGATTGTGTAGGAGCTGCCGAAGGCTGCGACCTTTTGATCTTGCTTGATCGTTCCTACGCTCTGCGTAGGAACGCCTC
>NZ_WBRZ01000345.1:0-4876 GCF_008923895.1 Pseudomonas sp. GXM4 | reverse complement strand
TTTTGACCCTTTGATGGCAAGCAGGCCTTTTTTGTGAGCGCTCTTTTCAACTGGCTGCGGCGGCCGAACGCCCGCCTTTTTTCTCTCATCGTTCTGGTATTGATCGTACCGGTGTGCCTGCGTGCAGCGTTGGGCTGGTCGACACCGCTGGGCTTTTTGTCGGATCTGGCCGTCGGCAGTTTGCTGGTGGTAACACTGCATCGCCGCGCATGGTGGCTGGCCTTGCCGGTGCTGATGTTCTGGGCGCTGCTGGCGATCGCCACGGCAGAATTGGTCAGCGCCGTCGGCCGCCTGCCGACGCCTTCGGATATTCACTACCTGATCGACCCGCAATTCGTTGAAAACTCCACTGGCGGCGGGCTTGCGCACCCTGCCCTGGCCATGGCTTTGCTGGGTGCCCTGGTTTTCTGGCTGCTGACTCAGTTTGTTGGTCGCGGCTTGTCTCGCCCTGCTCTGCCTCGCTCGGTCTGGGCCGCGCCTATTGTGTTGTTCGCCGCCCATTGGGGCGCGCAAAACCTGTGGCCGAATGACGGCGACGCCTGGCGCCTGTACAACCTGCCGCATCAGTTGCTCGCCAGTGAAGTCGCCGACCTGCAGATCCAGGCCGAGGAATGGCTCGACGGCGACGTTGAAGAACCCACACCGGCGATGGCCGGGCTCACCGACGTCGATCTCAATGGCCAGAAGCTGCTCGCCGCGCCGGGCCAGGCGCGCAATGTATTGATCATCGCGCTCGAAGGCATCCCCGGCGCCTACATCCGTGCCAACCGTGAGGCGATCGGCAGTCATTATCAGGAAGACCTGATGCCCAACCTCAGCCGCTGGGCCGAGCGCGGCATGAACACCCCGGATTACGTGCTGCACACCCATCAGACCATTCGCGGTCTGTATGCCATGCTCTGCGGTGACTACGACAAGCTCAACAACGGCACGCCCAAAGGCGTGGAAATGCTCACCCTCAACGAGCGCAATCAGGCCTGCCTGCCGGCGCAACTACGCGAGCACGGCTTCAGCACTCATTACTTGCAGGGCGCGGGCCTGCGCTTCATGGCCAAAGACAAGATCATGCCGCACATCGGTTTCGATGCGACCCATGGCCTGGAATGGTTCAGCAACAGCAACTATCTGGAGTTCCCGTGGGGCAAGGATGACAGGGCATTTTTCGAAGGCGCGCTGGATTACGTCGGCCAACTGAAGAAGCAAAAACAGCCGTGGATGCTCACGCTGCTGACGGTCGGCACCCATCAGCCCTACTCGGCACCGGACGATTATCTGCAGCGTTATGAGACGCCCAAGCAGGCTGCCGTCGGTTATCTCGACGATGCGCTGGATCAGTTTCTTGCCGGACTTGAGCGCCAAGGCGTTCTCAAGGACACGCTGGTAGTGATCACCTCGGATGAATCCCACGGCATCGACGGCGTGCGGCTGGCCTCCTCATGGGGTTTCAACCTGACGCTGGCGCCGGAACAGGCGCAACTGCCGCGTCTGAATGCCGGGGTCTACGGCCACGTCGATCTGAGCACCTCGATCCTCGACTATTTCGACCTGCCGGTGCCGACTGCGCTGAGCGGCCGCTCGCTGTTTCGCGATTACGATTCGGGGCGCGAAATCATGTCGTTCACCAACGGCAAGCTGCGCTACCACAACGGCCAAGGCATCTTCTCCGAATGCGACCTGCCGCGCCGCTGCCGCTACTACCAAAGCACCGGTTTCATCGCCGAAAGCGCTACTTACAAAGGCACTTACAGCGGCCATCCGGCCCGGCAGATCGCCGCGCGCGCCGATGCGCTGGACCTGTCTTTGCTGCGCACACCGCTCAATCATCGCTACCAGTTCGGCAGCAACAACATCATCCCTCTGCAAGCGCAGATCAAGGATGACTGGGCCGACAACCTGATCGGCGCGCAATACCTGGAAATGCCCAAAGGCTCGCACACCCGCGTGCGCCTGACCGTGCGCTCGGTCGATCCGCAGCAGGCGGCGTACATTCAGCTCAAGGCCAAGCAATTCGAACAGGACGTGCAACTGGGCCTGCCTACGGAAATGGTCGCCACGGCGGACCAGCCACTGGAGTTGGACTTCAGCTTTGAAAACCCCCAGCCGCGCAAGGCGTTCTCGTTTCATTTGCTGGGGTATGGCAATGGCGCGGTTGAAGTCAGCGACTTCAGCGTCATCACCGAACTGCCCGGCCAGGAAGACATCCTCGACGACGTGCCAGAGGACGACACCGCACAATCGAGCTAACCCCTGTAGGAGCTGCCGAAGGCTGCGATCTTTGCTTTTGATTTTTTGGTGAACAAAGATCAAAAGATCGCAGCCTTCGGCAGCTCCTACCTGTGCGGTGAAAGAGTTTGCCTATCGGTATCCAATAGTCGGGCTATTAGCCGACTTGCCAACTCGGGTCTAGCCTTACCAGTCCGAAGTCGGCACGAGCCGGCCGCAGACCTGATAGGGATACGAACATGGCAAACGAATCGAAATGCCCGTTCAACCACGCCGCCGGCGGCGGTACGACGAACCGTGACTGGTGGCCGAATCAACTCAATCTGAAAATCCTCAGCCAGCATTCCCCCAAGTCCGATCCGCTGGGCCAGGACTTCGACTACGCCAAAGCCTTCAAAAGCCTCGATTTTCAGGCGTTGAAACAAGACATCAGAGCGCTGATGACTGACTCCCAGGACTGGTGGCCGGCCGACTTCGGCCATTACGGCCCGCTGTTCGTGCGCATGGCCTGGCACAGCGCCGGGACCTATCGCACCGCCGATGGCCGTGGGGGCGCCGGCTCCGGGCAGCAACGCTTCGCCCCGCTCAACAGTTGGCCGGACAACGTCAGCCTCGACAAGGCCCGCCGCCTGCTGTGGCCGATCAAGCAGAAATACGGGCGCAATATTTCCTGGGCCGACCTGATCGTGCTTACCGGCAACGTCGCGCTGGAATCCATGGGCTTCAAGACCTTCGGTTTTTCCGGGGGCCGCGCCGATGTCTGGGAACCGGATGAAGACGTGTACTGGGGTTCGGAAACCGAGTGGCTGGGCGGCGACAACCGTTACGGCAAGAGCAATGGCCCGGTGCAAGAGCCCGGTGACGGCACGCTGGTGGCTGAGCCCGATTTGCATGGCCGTGAAGAAAGCCGCACCGATCAGGGCGAACGCAATCTGGAAAATCCCCTCGCCGCCGTGCAGATGGGTCTGATCTACGTCAACCCGGAAGGTCCGGAAGGCAACCCGGACCCGGTGGCCTCGGCCAAGGACATTCGCGAAACCTTCGGCCGCATGGCCATGAACGACGAAGAAACCGTGGCGCTGATCGCCGGCGGCCACGCGTTCGGCAAGACCCACGGCGCCGGCCCGGCCGACAATGTCGGCCCAGAGCCGGAAGCGGCCGGTCTGGAGCAACAGGGTCTGGGCTGGAAAAACGCCTTCGGCACCGGTAAAGGCGCCGACACCATCACCAGTGGTCTGGAAGTGACCTGGACCACCACACCAACGCAGTGGAGCAACAACTATCTGGAAAACCTGTTCGGCTTCGAGTGGGAGCTGACCAAAAGCCCGGCGGGCGCCAATCAGTGGCAACCGAAAAACGGCGCGGGTGCAGGCACCGTTCCCCACGCTCACGATCCGAACAAGAAGCTCTCGCCGACCATGCTCACCTCCGACCTGGCGTTGCGCTTCGATCCTGCTTATGAGCAGATCTCGCGGCGTTTCCTGGCCAATCCCGATCAGCTCGCCGACGCGTTCGCCCGTGCCTGGTACAAGCTGATCCATCGTGACATGGGTCCGCTCTCTCGCTACCTCGGCCCGGAAATGCCACAAGAGGAATTGCTCTGGCAAGACCCGCTGCCCGACGTGACGCACCCGCTGATCGATGACAGCGACGCCACTGCGCTGAAAAACAAGGTGCTGGCTTCAGGGTTGTCAGTGTCGCAACTGGTTTCGACCGCGTGGGCTGCAGCATCGACCTTCCGCGGTTCGGACAAGCGCGGTGGCGCCAACGGCGGACGCTTGCGTCTGGCCCCGCAGAAGTTCTGGCAGGCCAACCAGCCCGAGCAATTGGACAAGGTGCTGAGCACACTGGAAGGCATTCAGAGCGAGTTCAACAACGGCGCCGCCGGTGACAAGAAAATCTCGCTGGCGGACCTGATCGTCCTGGCCGGTAATGCCGGGGTGGAAAAAGCCGCGCAGAACGCCGGGCATTCAGTGTCGGTGCCGTTTTCACCTGGCCGCGTCGATGCTTCGCAGGAGCAGACCGATGTCGAATCGTTCGGTTTCCTCGAACCGATTGCCGATGGCTTCCGCAATTACAGCAAAGGCAAATACACGGTTGCGGCGGAAACGTTGCTGATCGACAAGGCGCAGTTGCTGACGCTCACGGCACCGCAAATGACCGTGCTGCTGGGTGGTTTGCGGGTATTGAACACCAATGTCGGCGAGACGCGGCATGGCGTGTTCACCGATAAAACCGAAACGCTGAGCAATGACTTCTTCACCCACCTGCTGGACATGGGAGTTGAGTGGACCCCAACGTCACGGGATGCCGATGAGTTTGAAGGCCGTGACCGCAAGACCGGGGCGCCAAAGTGGACGGCGACACGAGTGGATCTGGTGTTCGGCTCGAATGCGCAATTGCGCGCGTTGGCCGAGGTGTACGCCAGTTCCGACGCGAAGGCGCAGTTCGTCAACGATTTCGTCAAGGCATGGACGAAGGTGATGAATCTGGATCGGTTTGATCTGCGTAAATAGCTGTTTGTTGTACCAATAAAAATGCCGCTCGTTGAGCGGCATTTTTTGTTGATCGTTCCCACGCTCCTCGTTGGAATGCAGCAAGGGACGCTCTGCGTCCCAAAGCCGACGCCGAGCGTCGAGAGAGTCATTCCCAC
>NZ_WBRZ01000344.1:0-4934 GCF_008923895.1 Pseudomonas sp. GXM4 | reverse complement strand
GCCTGCTCGCGAAAGCGGTCTCGGGTGAACCCGAAATCCATTGGCGCTCAGCGAATCCCCGCCAACAACGTCCTTGCCGTCTGCTTCAACGGCTCATCCCCTTCCCTGAGCAATTCATTGAGCAGCGCGATCGCGCTGTCGATGTCGCCATCGTCGATGCAGGTTTGTGCCTGTTCGAGCTTGCCGGCGGCCTCGGTGTCGGTCTCGGTGGACTCGGGTAATTGCAGATCCAGAGGTTCCAGCACCAGCGACGGCTCGGGATCGCCGAACTCATTGAGAAAGTCGTCGTCGAGCGGCTGGGCGTCGGGTTCGGGGATCCATTCGAGTTCGGCTTCTTCGGCAGATGCAGCCTGTGGCAGGTCAAAATCGACAGGTAGCACCGACAGGCTGGTGCCCAGCTCTGGATCATCGATCGGCGGTGCGGCGGCGTCAGCGCGGCTGTCGTTCAGATCCCAATTTGAATCCATCGACAGCTCGCCCAGATTCAATTCGAAATCATCCTCGAGAGCGCTGGGCGACGCTGCAAGCGGCGCGGCTGCGGTCGCTGCCGAGGCCACGGGCAGTTCGGGCGCGATTGGCGTTGCTGCAAATGCCGCCGGTGCGGCGCCTGCCAGTTTTGGATGGCGAGCGCGGATTTCAATCAGTTCACGGTCATCGACGCCAAGCGCACGCAGGCGGTTTTCCTGCTGCTCAAAAGCGGCGCTGTCACCCTGGCGCCCAAGAACCTCCAGCAACTGCAGACCGAGATCAATGCGTTCAGGCTCCTTGTGCAAGGCATCGCGCAGCAGCCCGGCCGCTTCGCTGAGCCGGCCGTAGGCCAGATAGATGCCCACAGCCTCCAGCACGTCGCCGGCACCGGGTTCGTCGCGATGATCGGCGGCCGCGTGCGCACCGACAGATTGTTCAAGCTCGGGCTCGTCGACGTCTTCTTCGGCGCTCACAGGCAATAGCGGCGTCGGCGTGCCATCTGCTGTGGAACGTTGCTGACGGCGGCGTATGAGCAACGCTGCCAGCACGCCCAGCAGCAATATCAGTCCGCCGAGCAGCGGCCAATTCACGCCATCGTCTGCCGCCTCGACCGGGGCTGAAACAACGGCCGGAGCCGGCGCGACCACAGGTGGTGGCGGCGCTTTCTGCACTTCGGCCAGACGGGTTTGCAACTCCTCGATCTGCTTCTTGCCGTCGGCTATTTGCACTTGCTGCTCTTGCAGCCTGAGGTTCTGTTCGTCGAGGGTCTTTTGCAGTTGCTGGGTGAGCAGCACGCTGGCGGCCAGTTGCTCGGCCTGCGCATCGTTGGCAGGTGCCGCCGGCGTTGGCGGCACAGGCGCCGCAGAACGTTTGCCTTGGGCTGCCTGGGGCGGCGCGGTAACCGGTTCGACAGCTGGAAATTCGGAGGATTGCGGGCGCGGATCCGGCTCGTCGGTGGCGGGCACGATGGCCGGCGAACCCGGCGGGTCGATCAGCACGGTGTACTCGCGCAGCAGACGGCCGTTGGGCTGATCGAGCTGCACGAGGAAATTCAGGAAAGGTTCGTTGACCGGTTTTCCGGACGTCACCCGGATCACCTTGCGGCTGCCGCGCAGGATCGGAGTGAATTTGAGGTCAGTGAGAAAGAACACCCGCTCGACGCCGGCCCGGCCGAATTCGTTCGCCGAAGCCAGGCTGGCCGAGAGATCGTTTTGCGTCAACGTGCCGACATCGACCAGCGCGATGTCGGCCTTGAACGGCTGATTGAGGGCTGAGTGAACAGTGATTTCGCCCAACCCCAACGCCATCGACCAGGTCGAATAGCTTAATACGCCAGCGAGCAGCAGCCATTTGGCGCCCCCGCGCAGCACGTGCCGACTTGCGAGCATGAGCATCCCTTAAATAAGCAAAACCGGTTTCTATGCGTTCGCACATCCGGTACGAACACGATATTGCCCAGTAGTTCTTATAGTCGGCTCAGCGCGATCTCTCAAAAAATCACTGGCGGGATGTGCCTCAAGATTTTTCCAGGTTGGCCAGAATGTGCCCGTGTACGCGCATGCACACCTTCAAATCCGCCTCATCGACGCCCTCGAACAATTCGTGGCGCAGCTGCGTGGCAATGGTTTCGATTTGTTCGATCAAGGGCAAGGCAGGTGCGCAGAGCACGATTTTTTTCGCCCGACGGTCTTCCATCACTGACTGGCGTTGCACCAGTCCCTGGTTTTCCAGACTATCAAGCAAGCGCGCCAGGGTCGGGCCTTCGACGCCGACACTCTGCGCCAGTTCGCGTTGGGTCGGTGCCTCTTCAAAACGCGCCAGATGCAGCAGCACCAGCCAGCGCGCCTGTGAAAGGCCCAGCCCGGCGAGACGACGATCCAGTTCGGCACGCCAGCCACGGGACATCTGGGCCAGTTGCATACCAAAGCGATGTTGATCGGTTAACGGCATAAAACACTCACGGTTAGACTGAAAATACGGAAAATCTAATTATTAGTCAGCTAAGCATGGGCGGCAGTTATAGGCAAGAGTCGCTCTGTACTGAATCGTTACAACTGCACGGGGCTTGGCGCATACGTCGTTTCACATCTCGAATTCAGACTGCAACGCCGCCCGCACGCAATACAGCACGCCTTCCGGCACACGCCCGGCGAACAGCTCGGCGACTTCGGCGACGGACGGCAACTCGCCCTCACCATCGAGGAACGCGTCCTGCACTTCGCCCATTAATTCCTCAGGCAAATCCAGCGCCTGCTCCAGCGACAACTGCTGCTTGCCGATGGCTTCGGCGAGCATGGCGTAGACGTTCTTCTCCGAGCACTGCAACTGCCCGGCGATCTGCAGCGGGGTCATGCCGGCGCGGGCCAGGGTGATCAGCTCGTGACGGACATCGGCGACCACCTTCGGCGCCTCCGCCTCGCCGCCGAGCACTTCGAGGAAGGCTTCGCCATAGCGCTCCAGTTTGCGTGCGCCGACGCCGCTGACCCGGGCCATTTCCGCCAGCGAAGTCGGCTGGCTGCGGAGCATTTCCAATAGCGTCGAGTCGGGGAAGATGACATATGGCGGCACGCCGTGTTCTTCGGCGAGCTTGCGCCGTAGTGCGCGCAAGGCTTCCCACTGTTCGCGTTCTTCGCCGCGCACCAGTTGGCTGGCCTGGCTCTTGCTGCCGGTTTTGGCGGTGACTTGCGGTTTCAGGTCGCGGCGCAGTTCCAGTTTCACTTCGCCTTTGAGCAAAGGCCGGCAACTGTCATTCAAGCGCAGACCGCCATAACCCTCGTGGTCGACATCGGCCAACCCACGCGCCACCAGTTGGCGGAACAGCGAGCGCCACTCGCTCTCGCTCAACGCCTTGCCAACGCCGAACACCGACAAATGCTGATGGCCGAAGCTGCGCACCTTTTCGTTGTCCTTGCCCAGCAACACGTCGACCAGATGACCGACGCCATAGCGCTGGCCGGTGCGGAAAATCGCCGACAAGGCCTGACGTGCAGGCTCGGTGGCGTCCCAGGTCTGCACGCCGTCGACACAGTTGTCGCAATGCCCGCACGGTTCGGGCATGTCTTCGTCGAAATAGGCCAGTAACGCCTGCCGGCGGCAGCGGGTTTCTTCGCACAGCGAGAGCATGGCGTCGAGCTTGTGCTGCTCCAGACGCTTGTGGCGCTCGTCGCCTTCGGAGTTCTGCAGCATCTGCTTGAGCATCACCACGTCTTGCAGACCGTAGGCCATCCACGCATCCGCCGGCAGACCGTCACGGCCGCCGCGACCGGTTTCCTGGTAATACGCCTCAAGGGATTTCGGCAGATCGAGGTGCGCGACAAAGCGTACGTTGGGCTTGTCGATGCCCATGCCGAACGCCACGGTGGCGACCATGATCAGGCCTTCCTCATTGAGGAAGCGCTTCTGGTGATAGGCGCGCAGATCGTTGGGCAGACCGGCGTGATACGGCAGCGCCGGGAAGCCCTGCTCGCTGAGAAACGCCGCAACTTCTTCGACCTTCTTGCGCGACAGGCAATAAACGATGCCGGCATCGCTGCGCCGCTCGGCGAGGAACGCCAGCAACTGTTTGCGCGGCTGTTCCTTGGGCACGATGCGATAGAAGATGTTTGGCCGGTCGAAGCTCGACAGGAAGCGCTCGGCGTTCTGCAGGTGCAGGCGATCGACAATTTCTTCGCGGGTGCGCTTGTCGGCGGTCGCGGTGAGGGCAATGCGCGGAACGTTGGGGAACAGCTCTGCCAATTGACCCAGTTGCAGGTATTCGCGGCGGAAATCGTGGCCCCATTGCGATACGCAATGCGCTTCGTCGATGGCGAACAAGGCGATTTCCAGGCTTTGCAGGAATGCCAGCATGCGCGGCTGCACCAAGCGCTCGGGCGCCAGATAGAGCATTTTCACTTCACCGCGTTTGATCCGCAGAGCGAGATCGCGCTGCTGCTCGGCACTCAGCGTGGAGTTCAGCGCAGCGGCGGCCACGCCCAGTTCTTCGAGGGTGGCGACCTGATCGTCCATCAGCGCGATCAACGGCGACACGACCACCGCCAGACCTTCACGCAACAGCGCCGGCACCTGGAAGCACAACGACTTGCCGCCACCGGTAGGCATCAGCACCAGCGCATCACCGCCGCTGGCCACGCGCTCAATGATCGCACCCTGACGGCCACGGAAACTGTCGTAGCCGAAGATGTCCTTGAGGACGCGTTGAGCCTGTTCGAGCATAAAAACTCCAAAAATCTACCGATACATCCCTGCTCAGGCTGGTTCAGAGCAGCTTCGGCTGCTTAAACAAAACGTAAGAACACATTGCATGACCAGCGCAGCGCCAGCAGGGATCGCAAAACGCGGCAGTATACCCGAGGCCTTCGCCGCAGAGGGTGCCGCTGAGAAGACTCACTCTGCAATTGACATCACACCGAACCCTGTGGGAGCGGGCTTGCCCGCGAAGAGGCCGGCCCTGCCCATTTCTTCATCGA
>NZ_WBRZ01000343.1:0-5037 GCF_008923895.1 Pseudomonas sp. GXM4 | reverse complement strand
GCAGCCCAGCGGGGATAAATCCCCTCGCCACAAACAGTCTGTTGGTTGAGGTCAGAGAAACATGCCGCCGGATGCCTCGACCCGCTGACCGTTGATCCACTGCCCACCCTCTGACAGCAGCAGCGCCAGTGCACCGCCAATATCATCCGGCAGCCCCACACGACCCAGCGCGGTGTTGCTGGCAACCATCGCGTTGACCGCGCTGTTGTCGCGCACCGTGCCACCGCCAAAATCGGTTTCAATCGCCCCCGGCGCCAGAACGTTCACGCCAATCTGACGCGCACCCAGCTCTTTCGCCTGATAACGCGTCAGCACTTCCATCGCACCTTTCATTGCCGCATAAGCGCCGTAACCCGGCAGGCTGAAGCGGGTCAGGCCGCTGGAAATATTGACGATGCGCCCACCGTCATTGATCAGCGGCAGCAGTTGCTGAGTCAGGAAAAACGGCCCTTTCAACTGCACGTTCATCAGCAGATCGAACTGCTCCGGGGTGGTTTCGCTGAACAGCGCATGCACGCCGACCCCGGCATTGTTGATCAGGAAATCAAAGCGCTGACGCTCAAAGGTTTGCTCCAATACCTGTTCAACCTGCGCGGCAAACGCGGCGAAATTCTCGCTGTGGCCGACGTCCAGTTGCAGCATCGCCGCTTTCGCGCCGAGCGCCTGCAATTCAGTGACCAGCGCCTGGGCCTCGTCGGCGCGGCTGTTGTAGGTGCCAATGATGTCAATGCCTTGCGCGGCGAGGTGCAGGGCGGCACTGCGGCCGAGGCCACGACTGGCGCCAGTGATCAGTGCGATTTTGCGGTTCATGCTGACTTCCTCGATTGCATTGATTGGGGATGGAAGAAGTTTATTTATCCGCCCTGAGGTGATAAACACGGCAAAAGCGGAATCACTGATCGGCTCAGCCGAACAATCACCGGGGCTTGTCATGAACAAACTGGAACTGCTGCGCACCTTCGTCCGGGTCAGCGAACTGTCGAGTTTCACTCTCGCCGGGGAAAGCCTCGGCCTGCCGCGCTCCACGGTATCCGAACAAGTGCAGGCACTCGAAGCCTTGCTCGGCACGCGGCTGTTGCAGCGCACCACGCGCAAGGTGCAGGCCACTCAGGATGGACTGGTGCTGTATGAACGCAGCAAGGACTTGCTTTCGCACATGGATGAAATCGAAGGGCTGTTCCGTCAGGACGAGGCTTCGCTGACCGGGTGCATCCGCGTCGACATGCCGAACATCCTCGCGCG
The DNA here is from genome assembly GCF_008923895.1 of Pseudomonas sp. GXM4. NCBI lineage: Bacteria > Pseudomonadati > Pseudomonadota > Gammaproteobacteria > Pseudomonadales > Pseudomonadaceae > Pseudomonas > Pseudomonas sp. GXM4. The sequence continues at coordinate 3,795 of NZ_WBRZ01000343.1, read as the reverse complement.
ACGCTTGATCATGCCGCGCCTGCCGGAATTCATGGATCGCCACCCGAATCTGCAGATGGAAATCAGCAGCACCGATCGCCGTGTCGATCTGCTCAGCGAAGGTTTCGACTGCGTATTGCGCATCGGCGCGCAGCCGGATCAGTCGGTGGTCGCCCGGCATCTTGGCGACTTCCCGATGGTCAATTGCGCCAGCCCGGCTTACCTGCAACGTTACGGCGTGCCGCAGACCATCGAGGATCTGGCGCAGCATCGACTGGTGCATTACGTCGGCGTACTGGGCTCGCGTTCGGAAGGGTTTGTGTATGAGGAGGGTGGCGAAGTGCGACGGGTGGCGATGGCCGGCAGTGTCACGGTCAACAGCACCGATGCCTATGAAGCGGCGTGCCTGGGCGGCTTCGGCCTGACGCAGGTACCGCGCACCGGCATGCAGCCGCATCTGGAAAATGGCGAACTGGTGACCGTACTGCCGCAACACACCGCACCGCCGATGGCGATTTCGTTGTTATACGCACGGCAACGGCATTTGCCGCTGCGGGTGCGGGTGTTTATGGATTGGCTCGGCGATGTCGTTCGTTCAACGCTCTGACATTGAGCACATTGCCCCTATGGGAGCGAGCCTGCTCGCGAAAGCGCCATGTCATTCAACGTTGATTTATCTGACACACCGACTTCGCGACCAGGCTCGCTCCCACAGGGAGGGCTGTGTTGTGTGTGGGATATGCGCTCAGTAATCGCCACGCTTGCGAAACGCCCAGCGCCCGGCAATCACGGTAAACGTCGCAACCAACGCGACCAGCACCCAAAATCCGTGCGGGTCCTGGGACAGCGGCACACCGCCGACATTCATGCCGAAAAAACCGGCAATGATGTTGATCGGCAAGGCCAGCACCGTCACCACCGTCAGGGTGAACAGCGTACGGTTGCTCTGTTCGTTGAGGTTGGCGGCGATTTCTTCCTGCAACAGTTTGATGCGTTCGCCGAGGGCCGTGAGGTCGTTGATGATCAGCGCAAACTCCTCGGTGGATTTGCGCAACTCCTTGACGTCCTCCTTCTGCAACCACGGCGGCGGACGATTGAGCAGGCGCAGCAGCGAACCCGGCTCCAGCGCCAGCAGCCGTTGCAGACGCACCAGCACGCGACGGTTGGCGCCAAGTTCGGCGCGGTTGGTCGACAGGCGCGAGGAGAGCAGTTCGTCTTCGACCTGATCGACACTCAGACTGGTCTTGCGCACGATCTGCGTCAGCACTTCGCCCTGATCGCGCAGCAAATGCACGAGCAGTTCCGAGGGCGAGCGAAAGCATTCGCCGGCCTTCACCGACGAGCGCAACTTGTCCACCGAGTGCAGCGGTTGCAGGCGCGCGCTGACGATCAGTTTGCTGCGCACGCAGACCCACAGCGTCGACACGTCGGAGGAGACCATGCTGCTGAGGTTGAACACCACATCGTTGACCACCGCCAGCAGCGCCGAATCGACATGCTCGATGCGCGTCGATCGCGAACCTTCGTGCAGCGCTTCGAAAAACTCCTCGGGTAATTGCAGATGACTTTTCATCCAGCGCTCGCACGCGGCGTGGGCCAGGTTCAGGTGCAGCCAGAGAAATTCTTCGCTGTCGCCGTCGTCCTGCAAACAGCGCAAAGCCGTCGCCGAATCGATCTCGCGCCCGCGCTCACCGGGTACAAAGCGAAAGCCGTAGAGCAAGCCAAACAGGTCCGGGGCACGATGGCTGATATCGAGGCTGTGGTTCATGGCGGCTCACTGCGAGGAGGGTGTCTGGTGGGGGATTTTCAGGTTCACCTGAGCGGCATCATCGCAAGCCAGCATGACCGTTTTGTGACAGTAAAGTGACTGCAAATCAACGCGTTACCGACTGTCGGAAGATTCTCAAGAAGCCCTCTGGCGCGCCGATCTCAGGTGAGTTAGGTTGCGCGCCATCGGCCCTTGGCCATGGTACGTCGACAGGGAAGTCCGGCCATTTTTCACGTCCGCTCGGGCGTGCCTCATCCCTGCTTCGAGTACCTTGCAATGCTGCAAAAATCCCTGAGAACGCAAATTCTCGCCCTGCTGAGCGGCAGTCTGCTGGCAATATTGTTGATCGCGCTGGCCTGCTTTCATTTCCTCTCCAACGGCGTGCAAAGCTATAGCCAGTTGATCGCCGGCCCGCTGCACACTTCGCAATTGATCGATGAAGCCAACCTGCAATTCAAAGTGCAGGTGCAGGAATGGAAAAACGTCCTGCTGCGCGGCAAGCAACCGGCGGATCTGGCGAAATACTGGAGCCAGTTTGAAGAGCGTCAGCGCGACGTGCAGAATATTCTCGGCGAACTGGCCGGCCAGAAAGGCATCGAGGCCAATCTCAAATCCCGCATCGAACGTTTGCGCGAGGAGCATCGCCAGTTGGGCACGGCCTACCAGAAAGGCCGCGATGCCTACGTCGTTGCCGGTGGTGATCCGAGCGCCGGCGACGCAGCGGTCAAAGGCGTTGATCGCGCCACCAGCGAGCAGATGAGCGCACTGGTCGCCGAGCTGCGCGAGCAGGGCACCTCGCAATCGGCGTTGATCAGTGCCAGCGCTGAGCGCACCGTGTGGCTGGGGCTGTTGGTGATGCTCGCGTCAGGCTTGTTGATTGGTCTGCTGAGCCTGTGGCTGGTCAGCCGCAACCTGATCGAGCCGATCCGCAACCTCATCGATTACGTCACCCGCTTGAGCCGTGGCCAGTTGGCCGAACGTGTTGTCAGCGAGCGTCGCGATGAACTGGGCAACCTCGCCGCCGCAGCGAACACTCTGCGCGATTTTCTGGCGGACACCTTCACTCGCTTGCAACGCAGCGCCGGTGATCTGGACAGCGCCAGCGGCGAATTGAACGCCATTGCCACGACCATGGCCGGCGGCACCAGCGAGCAATTCAACCGCACTGATCAAGTGGCCACGGCGATGAATGAAATGTCCGCCACGGCCCAGGAAGTCGCCCGTCACGCCGCCGATGCCGCGCGTGCTGCCGACGATGCCGATCACTCGGCGCAGCAGGGTGAAAAGGTCATGCAGACCACCATTCACTCGATCACGCAGATGCGCGGCGAAATCGCCAACACCGCCACGGTGATCCGTCGCCTGGAAACCGACAGCGGTCGTATCGGCAAGGTGCTGGAAGTGATTCGTGGCATCGCCGAACAGACCAACCTGCTGGCGCTCAACGCGGCCATCGAAGCGGCGCGGGCGGGCGAGGCCGGGCGTGGTTTTGCCGTCGTCGCCGATGAGGTGCGCAACCTCGCTCAGCGCACGGCGGAGTCGATCATCGAGATCAACCAGATCATTCAGAACGTGCAGACCGGCGCTGTCGATGCCGCGCAGGCTATCGAGAGCGGCCAGGCGCGCAGTGACGAAAGCGTCGAACAGGTGACCCAGGCCGGCGCGATGCTGGAGCGCATCACCCTGGCGGTGGAGGCGATTCGCGACATGAACCGGCAGATCGCCACGGCCGCTGAGGAGCAGACTTCAGTGGCCGAGGATATCTCGCGCAACCTGACTGAAATCACCGCGATTGCCAGCACCAACCTGGACAACGTGCAGCGCACCGAAAGTGCCAGTCAGAACCTGCATGGGTTGTCGGGGCAGTTGAATGAGGTGACGGCGCGGTTGAGTGCTTGATTGCGAGTTCAAGCGTCCGGCAACTTTCGTAGGTCCTCGCCTGCTCGCGATAACGGTGGAACAGTCAACATTGATGTCGCTGACACTCCGCTTTCGCGAGCAGGCTCGCTCCCACATGATTTACGGCAGGCATGAAAAAGCCGCACGAT
>NZ_WBRZ01000342.1:0-5085 GCF_008923895.1 Pseudomonas sp. GXM4 | reverse complement strand
GTTCGCTGGAGATCCCTGTGGGAGCTGGCTTGCCAGCGATTGCGTCAGTTCAGGCGCCGCTGGATTCAGGGGTATTCCAGCACCGCTTTTATCTGCCGCAAATTGCGCTCGATCCAGCCGCGATCAATCGCTCCCCACTCGCGAATCCGATAGCGCCCGGCATGATTGCGCGCGCCCTCTTCCTGTTCGAACTCACAGATGATGTCCAGATCGGCCAGCGCGGCAATCGTGTCCTGCGCCGTGCGTCGCGGCATGCCGGTGACTTCGGTCAGCGTCGGCACACTCGGCGCCAGGCCGCTATCGATCAGATAAGCCACGTACAAACGGCGATAGAAACTGCTTTTGGTCTTGCTGACGTCCATCCACACCTTCCTGATTGGTCAAGCCTGCATATCCCGCCACGTCAGGTACACACGCAGATCGAACTCGATCTGGTGATACCCCGGCAGCATGTGCTCGCACAGTTTATAGAACGCCTTGTTGTGATCCGATTCCTTGAAGTGCGCCAGCTCGTGCACCACGATCATTTTCAGAAAATCCGGCGCGGCGTCCTTGAACAGCGCGGCGATGCGGATTTCCTTGTTGGCCTTGAGCTTGCCGCCCTGCACCCGCGACACCGTGCTGTGCAGACCGAGCGCGCGGTGGGTCAGGTCGAGGCGGTTGTCGAACAGCACTTTGTCGATGGCCGGCGCATTGCGCATGTACTGCTGCTTGAGATCCAGCGCGTAGCTGTATAAGGCCTTGTCGCTCTGCACGTCGTGTCGCCCTGAATAGCGCTGATCCAGGTATTCACCCAGGCGCCCTTCAGCTATCAGTTGGCGCACCTGATCCTGCAATTGTGCGGGGTAGGCCTGGAGGTACTTCAACACAGTCATGGACGAGCGACGCGGTTCGAAAAAGGTCCGCCAGTGTAGCGAATTCAACCGGGCAACGCGCTCCAGTCAAACGGTTCGACGAAGCTGACCGCGTCTTCGGCGATCAACGGCCGCGCGACGAGGAAGCCCTGCACGTATTCGCAACCATGGGTTTGCAGCCACTGATATTGCTCGAGGGTTTCCACCCCTTCGGCAATCACCAGCAGACCGTATTGCTTGCACAGATCGATGACCATGCGCACCAGCACCGCATCGCGTGGCGAGTCCGGCAGGCGCGCGATCAAGTGGCGGTCGAGTTTCAGCGTGTCCAGTTCCAGATCGCGCAGATGCGCCAGCGAGCACGGCCCCGAACCAAAATCATCCAGCGCCACGCGCACCCCGAGATGACGCAGCAGCCGCAGTTGCTTGCGGGTTTCGTCCGGGTTTTGCATCAACGCTTCTTCGGTGACCTCGACTTCCAGTTGCCGCGGTTGCAACGCATGGCGTTCCATGACCTGTCGCAGTTCGGTGACCAGATTCGGCAGGCCGAACTGGGTATTGCTCAGGCTCACGCCGAGCACCAGATCATCGGCGAACTGAGCTTCCCAGGCTTTGCGCTGGCCGGCGCCACGGTGATAGATCCAGCTGCCGAGGCGACTGATCAAGCGCGCCTCTTCCAGCAACGGCAGAAACAACCCCGGCGGCACATCGCCGACGCTCGGATGCTGCCAGCGCAGCAACGCTTCGAACCCGCGAATCTGCCCGCTGCCGATCGCCACCTGCGGCTGATAGACCAGATTGAAATCGCGGTTCTCGATGGCCTCGCGCACGCTGTCTTCAAGCATCAGACGCGAACGTGCGCGGCCGTTCATTTCATGATCGTAGAAGCGATATTGCTGACGCCCGGCACGCTTGGCTTCGTACATGGCAATGTCCGAAGCGCGCAGCAAGCCGTCGAGGTTACGGCCACAGTCGGGATAAGTAGCGATGCCGATACTGGCGCCAAGAACGATATCCAGGCCTTCGATCTGCTGACAGACCGATACCCGTTCGATGAGTTTTTCGGCGATCTTCGCCGCTTGCTCGGGAAACTCCAGATCCAGCAGCGCGGTGAATTCATCGCCGCCCATGCGCGCGAGAATATCGAACGGCCGCAGGCACGCCTTCAGTTGCTCGGAAACCCAGCGCAACACGCGGTCGCCGGCGTCATGGCCGAGGGAATCATTGACCCGTTTGAAGCCATCGAGATCGAGGTAGAGCAGCACCCAACTGCTGTCGCTGCGTTCGCCGCGCAACAACAGGTTTTCCACGGTCTGGTAGAACCCGCGCCGGTTGAGCAGCCCGGTCAGCGGATCGGTCACCGCCTGGAACTCCAGTTGCTGGTGCAAGTGACGCACCACCGACATGTCCAGCACCGTCACCACCATCGCGTGCTGCTCCGAGGGCAGCGGCGCGCAGGACAACGCCACCGGCACTTGCTGCCCGGGCGCAGTACGCAACAACGCATCATGCAGGCGCAGGGTTTCACCGCGTTGGTAGCCGGCGTAGAACTCGGAATCGGCCCACAACGGAATGTGGGGCTTCTGCAGGAAATCGAGAAACTCCTTGCCTTCCAGATCCTTCACCGGCGCATTGAGCAGTCGCGAAATCGCCGGGTTGGCAAAGCGGATCACGCCGTCCTCGCTCAACACCAGAATGCCTTCGGCGGCGTTGTCCAGCACCGAGGCATTGAAGGCGCGCGCCACTTCCAGGTCATGACTGAGGCGTTGCAAGGCACGGCGATTGCGCTGGTGCTCGAGCAACGCCTGGACCTTGGGCTTGAGAATTTGCGGATCGAACGGCTTGAACAGGTAATCCACCGCGCCGCTGGCATAGCCCTTGATCACGGCATCCTGGGATTGCTCGTTGGCGGTGAGGAAAATGATCGGTGTCAGCCGCGTGCGCTGGCTGCCGCGCATCAACCGCGCGACCTCGAAACCGTCCATGCCGGGCATCTGCACATCGAGCAGAACCAGGTCGATGTCGTGTTCGAGCAAAAGGTTCAGCGCCTCGAAACCCGAGGCGGCGGTCATCACTTGCCAATCCTGACGCTGCAGCAACGCGCGCATGCTGATCAGATTTTCGGGGTAATCATCGACGATCAAAAGGACCGAGCTGCCTTCACCTGGCTGGGGTTGCGCGCATTCCATGCTGCTTCTCTTATCGGGACCGGTTGCCGGCAAAACCATAGACGTACTGAGTCTTCACTCTAGACGCGGATCGGTGAAAGCAGAAGCTGTCATCCCGCCATCATTTAAACAATGCTCAACCCAGCCGACTAACGGTCACCGCTACAGCCCCCGAAAACCGGGCGGGATGGCATTTCGACAGGACTTTGACGTCAAGTAATCGCCGGGCGGGCATTAACAAAAATTGCCGCTACGCTTATAAAGACGCCCGAAAACGCGCGGGCTAGAGCTTCTGGCACCGGCGTTCCGGATGAATTGATTGGAAGAACCGTCATGATCGACCTCGCAACCTGGAACCTCAGCGTTCCTGTTGGCAGCCCGCCGTACACCGTCGAAACCTCAAAACTGGTGGATGGCTTCAAGGATCAGTACTTCCATTCCGACACCGGCACCCTGTTCTTCTGGTCCCCGGTGACTGGCTCGAAAACCGAAAACGCCATTTATCCGCGTACCGAACTGCGCGAAACCTACAGCAACGGCACCCTGCGCAACTGGTACTACCCGGACGCCGACAACCTGCTGCGCGCCACCCTCGCGGTGAACAAGGTGCCGAGCTCGGGCAAGATCGTCATCGGCCAGATTCACGCGTACGAGAGCCAGCGGCCGATGGTCAAGCTCGAATATCAGTACAAGGAAAAAACCCAGACCGGCAATCTGGTGATCAAAGTGCGCATGCGCCCGGACGACGCCGAAAGCCGCGTCATCACCCTAGCCACCGGCGTCAAGCTTGATCGCGAATTCAACTACCTCATCCACTTGAGCCCCGGCGGTGCCCTGGGCGTGAGTGCGGCGGGGTATCAATGGGACTCACAGATCAGCGCGACCTGGCGCGACAAGCCGCTGTATTTCAAGGCTGGGGTGTATGTGCAGGACAACACCGGGTATACCAGCGAAGGTGGGCAGGTGACGTTTACCAAACTGGATATTGATCACGACAAGTAGCGCAAATCCTACTGTAGGAGCTGCCGGAGGCTGCGATCTTTTGATCTTGTTTTTGATTCTAAAAAGACAGAATCAAAAGATCGCAGCCTTCGGCAGCTCCTACCTTTAAACAGCGCTGTTTAGAGCTGTCAGCGGTTACTTCCGGATGCCTACAACAGCTTGCGTCGTTGCCTACCACTACGCCAGAATTCGCCGGCTTGTGCGCCTGGCGGGCCATCGGTAACTTGATTCGCGTCACTGATTTTCAGTGATCGGGTTTAGTAGCCCGCGGTTTCAAGCGTGATGCACAAGCATCTGTCAGTCGGGGATTTCGATTCCTGCGCTTGATGGCAGCTGTGCGCAGGGCACCTTCGGGTGCGCCGGCTTGCTCGAAACCCCGGTCTACTAACCTGCGTACAGTTGCCTCCACTTTGATTAGTAGCCAGAGCGGAGGCACTCCAATCAGGTTTCGAGCAAATGACTAAATCAACGCCACACCCGCCGGTCACCGACCCGGCCTCGCCATACGAATCCCTCGACTCAAAAAAACTCAACGACGCCGCCGAACGCGCCCTCGACCACTACCTCAACCCCGCCGCCCTTATCATGGCGAGCACCAACGAACCCGAGCCCATGTACTTCGCAAACCCGAAATACAACACCGAATCCCTGCTGGCCAACGCCAGCGAAACCTTGGGCTCAGCCAGCGTCATGCTCAACAACTTCGCCGCGATGCTCGACAACTCGCATCGCAAAACCGCGCTGGGGATCGCGCAGGTCGTCATGCTCGGTGAACTGGCAGTGAATCAGGCACTGGATCACGTTGAACTGAAGGAGTAGTCACTGATAAAGGACTCTTCGTCGACGAGCTCACCGTCAATCCAGCAGTCATGCCCACGCTTGAAGAGATAGCGGAAATATTTGTTTAATTACGCCCACAAAAAACCCGCCTCTCCAGACTGTGTGAAAACCTAGCAATCTGCGCAGCGCTCAAAGAAAATGCTCCGTATCGAAAGATACGGAGCATTTTTCGTTATGGCCTACATCCAGGGACAGTCCCGCAGCCAGACCAGCCTGTTTCC
>NZ_WBRZ01000341.1:0-5119 GCF_008923895.1 Pseudomonas sp. GXM4 | reverse complement strand
GGCAGCTCCTACACGCATGCATTCTCATGTAGGAGCTGCCGAAGGCTGCGATCTTTTCGCTCTTAATTGGATGTCTTGGCCATCTGCCGATCCGACGCCCGCCAGATCAGGCGTGTAGTGTCGTAACCCTGTTGACGCGCCTTGCTCAGCAATTCTTCGCGCACTACACCGTTGACGGTCGGTGTGCGTGACAGCAGCCACAGGTACTTGCGACTCGGATCGCCGACGATGGCGGTCTTGTAATCGTCGCTGACGTACAACACCCAGTACTCGCCCTTTGCCACACCCGGCACCAGGCGCGAGAACCAGTTATCGAATTCGACCCAGAGCTTGTCGGTCTTGCCCGGCACTTGTGGATAAGCCGTGCCCTTGGCCTCTTCCCACTGCCACTCCGGGGTCAGGCAACGGTTGAGCACGCCGACGTTACCGTCAGGCTTGAGGGTGTAATGGGCTTCGGATTGCGCGCAGTGGCGCTGGAAGTACATCGGCAAGCGTGCCAGTTCATACCAGGTGCCCTGATAACGCTTGAGATTGACGCTGTTGACGGTCTTGGGCGCCAACGGGTCGACGCCGGAAGTGGCGCAGCCAGCCAGTACCAGGCCAGCAAAAAGGATCAGCAATAACCGCTTCATTTTTTTCTCCGTGGGCGCGAAGCCCCGGTTTACTTCAGGCCTTGGCCGGAAAACATCAGCACTTTGTCACCGGCGTATTGCACGCTGATAAAGCTGTTCTTGTCGCCCCAGGTGCAGCTGGACATACCGAGCGCGCCCGAGCAATCGGTGGGCTTGCCGAGAAGGGTTTCCACTTCGGACTTGGCCATGCCGGCCGAGAGCTTGGAGTAGTTTTCCTGATTGACCTTGCTGCATGCGGCCAACAGCACGCAAAACGACAGCAGGGCGATAGATCGCAGCGACATGGTGAAACTCCTGGAACGAGGGGGGATGGCATGGTGCCAACCAGAAGCTTAGAAGAGAAAAGTGTCATCTGGTTCCGTGACCGAACGCCTATTTATCAGCCCGCCCGTCCGGCTTTTGCCGGTAAATCAAAAACTTTGTGAAGCCGTCGAGCATTTCGTCGACTTTCCCTGCAAACGCCTAATCTTTGGCGCGGCGCGGTCGAAAATAAGAGCAGCGCAACGCTGCCGAATATGGCAAATTGCCGCCTTTTCCTGACCAGCCCCTTCGCGGTAGTTCATTCGATGACCAGAAACATGAAATTCAGCCACAAGATTCTGCTGGCTGCTGCCCTTGTGGTGGCCGTTGCGTTCGCCTGTTTCATCTTCTTCAACGACTATCGCCAGCGTCAGGCCTTGAGCAGCAGCACCGAAGCGACTATGCAGGAACTGGGCAGCCTGACCACCAGCAACATCCAGACCTGGCTGGAAAGCCGCATTCAATTGCTGCAATCGCTGTCGCAGCAAGTCGCCGTCGATGGCAATGCGCCCGCCAGCCTCAAGCGCATCATTGACCTGCCCGCCTACACCGGCAATTTCCAGCTCAGCTATTTCGGTGGCGCTGACGGTGTGATGTTCTCGGTGCCGGCCGGCAACCGCGCGCCGGACTACGATCCACGGGCGCGCGGCTGGTACAAAGCCGCCAATAGCGCACAGCAGACCATCGTCACCGAACCGTACATTGCCGCTTCGTCGGGCAAACTGGTGATCACCGTCGCGACGCCGGTGCAGCGTCAGGGCCAGATGCTCGGCGTGGCCGGGGCCGACATCGATCTGACCAGCGTCAGCGCGATCATCAACTCGCTGAACTTCGGCGGCCACGGTCATGCGTTCATCGTCAGCGCCGAAGGCGAGATCCTGATTCACCCGGACAGCAAGCTGGTGCTCAAGACCCTCGCCGAGGCCTATCCGAACGGCGCGCCTCAAGTCAGTCCGGGCTTGAAAGAAGTCGAGTTCGACGGCAAAACCCAGTTGATTTCCTTCACTCGCGTCAACGGCGTGCCTTCGGCTGACTGGTACGTGGCACTGGTGCTCGACAAAGACACCGCGTTCTCGATGCTCAGCGAATTCCGCACCTCGGCACTGATCGCCATGGTCATCGCGGTGCTGATCATTATCGGCCTGCTCGGCATGCTGATTCGCGTGCTGATGCAGCCACTGCTGACCATGGGCCGCGCGATGCATGACATCGCTGAAGGCGAAGGCGACCTGACCAAGCGTCTGGTGATTCACGGCAACGATGAATTCGGCGCGCTGGGCACTTCGTTCAACCGCTTCGTCGAACGCATTCATACGTCGATCCGCGAAGTGTCCTCGGCCACCGGCCAGGTCAACGAAGTCGCACTGCGTGTGGTCGCTGCCTCGAACTCGTCGATGTACAACTCAGACCAGCAGGCCAGCCGCACCAACAGCGTTGCGGCAGCGATCAATCAGCTCGGCGCCGCCGCTCAGGAAATCGCCCAGAACGCCGCCCTCGCCTCGCAGCATTCCAGCGATGCGCGCAGCCTCGCGGTCGACGGCCAGCAGGTGGTGGATAAAACCATCCACGCCATGCAACAGCTGTCGGCAAAGATCAGCGATTCCTGCGGCAACATCGAAACCCTTAACAGCAACACGGTGAACATCGGTCAGATTCTCGAAGTGATCACCAGCATCTCCCAGCAGACCAACCTGCTCGCACTCAACGCCGCCATCGAAGCCGCGCGCGCCGGTGAAGCCGGACGCGGTTTCGCCGTGGTCGCCGACGAGGTGCGCAACCTCGCGCACCGCACCCAGGATTCGGCGCAGCAAGTACAGAAGATGATCGAAGAGTTGCAGGTCGGCGCACGTCAGGCAGTAACCATCATGACCGAGAGCCAGCGCGAGAGCGAAAGCAGCGTCGGCATCGCCAACCAGGCCGGCGAGCGTCTGGGCAGCGTGACCCAGCGCATCGGCGAAATCGACGGCATGAACCAGTCGGTGGCCACCGCGACTGAAGAGCAGACGGCTGTGGTCGAGTCGATCAACGTTGATATCAACGAGATCAACACGCTGAATCAGGAAGGCGTGGAGAACTTGCAGGCGACGTTGCGCGCCTGTTCGGATCTTGAGCAGCAGGCGGCGCGGTTGAAGCATCTGGTCGGCAGCTTCAGGATTTAAGCTGCGGCCTCATGCCTCTTCGCGAGCAAGCTCGCTTCCACAGTGGAATGCATTTCAATTGTGGGGGCGAGCCTGCTCGCGAAAGCGGCATGAGCCGCACTGAAGATTCAAAATCTTGAACCGGGCCTGGACAGAAACTCCAACTCCTCAGTCGTAGACTTCCGCCCCAACACCGAATTGCGGTGCGGAAATCTTCCAAACTGCGCAATCACTTTCTGATGCCGCTCGGCATAGTCCAGGTTATCGGCAAACACCGCCCGCTCCGACTCTGGCTGTTCAGCCACCAATTCAATAAATCTGGAAACGGCTTCGTTCTGCACTGCGAGGTTTTCGCAGTGTTCGAATACCAGATAAATGAATACCCGCTGAATCGGTTTCAACTGCCGATCGAAATCCGCTGCAATGCCTTGGGCGACGAGCTTCTGTGCGCGCAGATCACCGGAAAACGCTTTGGGGGTGTCGCGATAGATCATGCGTGGCAGTTGATCAAGCAACAGCACCACCGCCAGCCAACCTTCGGGACATTGCGTCCACTCGGTCAATTCACCGGCCAGGGCCTGATCGACAAAGACCCCGAAACGCGTCTGCGCTTCGAGGTCCTGGCTGTTTCGCTTGCCGAACCACAACTTGCCCTTTTCGGCCGCCACTTCGCTGGCTGATTCGGCGTGTCCGAACCACCAGTCGAGCAACGGCTGCCAGGGCGCGTGCATGGTTTATTCCTTGTGGTAGGCCGTAGCGCGGGCGACTTCTTCTTTCGAACCGAGGAACACTGCAACGCGCTGGTGCAGGCCTTCCGGCTGAATGTCGAGAATGCGCTGGTGACCGTCGGTGGACGCGCCGCCGGCTTGTTCGACGAGGAACGACATCGGGTTGGCTTCATACATCAGGCGCAGCTTGCCCGGTTTCGACGGCTCGCGGCTGTCGCGCGGGTACATGAACAGACCGCCACGGGTCAGGATGCGGTGGACGTCGGCAACCATCGCCGCGACCCAACGCATGTTGTAGTTCTTCTTCAACGGGCCTTCTTCACCGGCCAGCAGCTCGCCGACATAGCGCTGCACCGGGGCTTCCCAGTGACGCTGGTTGGACATGTTGATGGCGAATTCCTGGGTGGTTTCCGGGATGGTGATGTCTTCGTGAGTCAGGACGAAGCTGCCCATTTCGCGGTCCAGGGTGAAGCCTTTGACGCCGTCGCCCAAGGTCAGCACCAGCATGGTCTGCGGGCCGTAGATGGCGTAACCGGCGGCCACTTGCTGGGTGCCTGGCTGCAGGAACGCTTTTTCGTTCAGCGGCTCGTTCTGGCTCAGGTACTCGTTCGGGCAACGCAGTACCGAGAAGATCGTGCCGACCGGGGCATTGATGTCGATGTTCGACGAGCCGTCCAGTGGGTCGAACACCAGCAGGTACGCGCCTTTCGGGTATTTGCCGGGGATCTGGTAGGCGTTGTCCATTTCTTCGGACGCCATGCCGGCCAGGTGACCGCCCCATTCGTTGGCTTCGAGCAGGATCTCGTTAGAGATCACGTCGAGCTTCTTCTGCACTTCGCCTTGCACGTTCTCGGTGCCCATGCTGCCCAGAACACCACCCAGGGCGCCTTTGGACACGGCGTGGCTGATCTCCTTGCAGGCACGCGCTACCACTTCGATCAAAAAGCGCAGATCGGCAGGAGTGTTGTTGCTGCGGGTCTGCTCAATCAAATAGCGACTCAAGGTAACGCGGGACATGGACGGCTCCGGTGGAATGGGGGGCGGAAAACCCGCGCAGTTTACAGGGAGTCTGAAAACCTAGCGAGCGAAGACGCCGGCTAACGTGCGCCTGGGTGTATTTGCCTGTATGAGACGTGATTGTTGGTGGAGAGTTCAGGTGTCGGGTTGAGCGTAGTTGGAAATGGGGCGGGTGGTGGTTGAGTGATAGCGGCAGTCTGATGAATTTTTGTTGTTTGACCGGCCGCCATCGCTGGCAAGCCAGCTCCCACAGGATGTGTGGTGTACACAAAATATGTGAACGACCGAGATCACTGTGGGAGCT
>NZ_WBRZ01000340.1:0-5160 GCF_008923895.1 Pseudomonas sp. GXM4 | reverse complement strand
TACAAAACAAAGGATTCGCTCGTAACCGGCGGATCCTGAAAATACGGGACGTGGCCGCACAAACGGCCAAAGGCTGATCAAGATACACAGCAGGCTGCGCCCACACAAGACGCCAAAAGTCGGAGAAACCGACGCCCGCCGTGACCTTGCGACGCGGTAACCCAAGTCGCAACCCCATCAATAACTGTCGCTTCGCGGCACTTTCCTACGCTAGGAGAAGCGGCATCCGACCCTTGTCGCGAATGCCGCCTGAGGTGATCAGCAACCTTAGCCGGTATTGCGCAATCCGGCGGCAATCCCCGCTACAGACACCAGCAGCGCCTGTTCCACCGGGCTGCCCTGCTCGACATCCTGCTGCCGCGAACGCGCCAACAGCTCGGCCTGCAATAGATGCAGCGGGTCGAGGTAGGTGTTGCGCAAGCGGATGAATTCAAGGGTGTCCGGGCTGTGCGCCAGCAGTTGGGACTGCCCGGTCAGACCGAGCACGACGGTGCATGCCTGCGACAATAGGTCGCGTAACTGCGCGCCCAATGGCAGCAGATCAGCCTCGACCAAACGTTCGTCGTAGGACTGCGCAATATCCGCATCGGCCTTGGCCAGGACCATTTCCAGCATGTCGATACGAGTGCGGAAGAACGGCCACTGTTCGCGCATCTGCCCGAGCAACTCGCCCTCGCCGCGCTCCAGCGCCTTGCTCAGCGCCGTCTCCCAGCCCAGCCAGGCCGGCAGCATCAATCGGGTTTGGGTCCAGCCGAAAATCCACGGAATTGCCCGCAGGCTTTCGATACCGCCGGCACGGCGTTTGGCCGGGCGACTGCCGAGCGGCAACCGTCCGAGCTCCTGCTCCGGGGTCGATTGACGGAAATACTCGACGAATTGCGGATTTTCCCGCACCACCTGGCGGTAAGCGCTGACACCGTCCGCCGCCAATTCGTCCATCAGATGGCGCCATTCAGGCGTCGGCGGCGGCGGTGGCAGCAAGGTCGCTTCGAGCACGGCGGCCAGATACAGATTGAGGTTTTGCTCGGCGATGTCCGGCAGGCCGAATTTGAAACGAATCATTTCGCCCTGTTCGGTAGTACGGAAACGCCCGGCCACCGAACCCGGTGGTTGCGACAGAATCGCCGCGTGCGCCGGGCCGCCGCCACGGCCAACGGTGCCGCCACGACCGTGGAACAGCAGCAGTTCGACTTGCTGCTCACGGCAGATTTCCACCAGTCGTTCCTGCGCGCGATATTGCGCCCACGCCGCAGCGGTGGTGCCGGCGTCCTTGGCCGAGTCGGAATAGCCGATCATCACCTCCTGCGGGCCATGCAAACGCGCGCGATAGCCCGGCAACAGCAGCAGACGTTCCATCACCGGCCCGGCGTTGTCGAGGTCGGCGAGGGTTTCGAACAGCGGCACCACGCGCATCGGCCGCAGAACGCCGGACTCCTTGAGCAGCAGTTGCACCGCGAGCACGTCGGAAGCGGCGCCGGCCATGGAGATCACGTAGGAACCCAGCGACGCAGCGGGCGCGGCGGCGATTTCCTTGCAGGTGTTGAGCACTTCGGCGGTGTCGGCCGATGGTTTGAAATGCGCGGGCAGCAACGGACGACGGTTGCTCAGCTCCTCGGTGAGGAAGTTGATGCGCTGTTCTTCATCCCAATCTTCGTAGCGGCCGAGGCCGAGGTAATCGGTGATTTCGGTCATTGCCGAGCTGTGCCGGGTCGAATCCTGACGCACATCGAGGCGCACCAGGAACAGGCCGAACGTCACCGCCCGACGCAGGCAGTCGAGCAACGGCCCGTCGGCGATGACGCCCATGCCGCACTCGTGCAGCGAGTTGATACACAACTGCAACGGCTCGAGCAGGTCGCGATTGTCGTGCAGCACATCGGCGGTGGCCGGGGTCGGCGCGGTCAACGCGGCATGCGCCCAGTTGCGTGTGGCGCGCAGGCGTTCGCGCAGTTGCTTGAGCACCGCGCGATAAGGTTCGGCACTGTCGCCGGCCTTGGCCTTCAGCGCGTCGCTGGCCTGCTGCATCGACAGTTCGGCAGCAAGGTGATCGACATCGCGCAGATACAAGTCAGCGGCCATCCAGCGCGCCAGCAGCAAGACTTCGCGAGTGACGGCGGCGGTGACATTGGGGTTGCCGTCACGGTCGCCACCCATCCATGAGGCGAAGCGGATCGGCGCGGCTTCCAGCGGCAAGCGCAGACCCGTGGCGGCGAACAGCGCCTGATCGGCCTTGCGCATATGGTTGGGGATCGCCTGCCACAACGAATGCTCGATCACCGCAAAGCCCCATTTGGCTTCATCGACCGGCGTCGGGCGGGTGCGGCGGATTTCTTCGGTGTGCCAGGCTTCGGCGATCAGCCGTTGCAGTTTGCTCTGGATCTGCTCGCGCTCGGCGCTGGTCAGGTCGCGATGGTCCTGCGCGGCCAGTTGCGCGGCGATCGCGTCGTACTTCTGGATCAACGTGCGTCGCGCCACTTCGGTCGGGTGCGCGGTCAGCACCAGTTCGATTTCCAGCCGCCCCAGCTGCCGGGCCAGAGATTCGGCGCTGTGCCCTTCACTGCGCAGGCGCGCGAGCAGTTCCGGCAATACCCGCGATTCGAACGGCGCCGGTTGCGACTCCTCGCGGCGATGGATCAGCTGATATTGCTCGGCGATGTTGGCCAGGTTGAGAAACTGGTTGAAGGCCCGCGCGACCGGAAGCAATTCGTCTTCACTCAATTGATTGAGGCTGGCGCTCAGTTCAGCGTCCATCGAGCCGCGCCGGTCGGCCTTGGCGCCCTTGCGAATCTGCTCGATCTTGTCGAGGAACGCCTCGCCGTACTGGTCTCGAATGGTGTTGCCCAACAGCTCTCCGAGCAGGTGAACATCTTCGCGCAAGCGTGCATCAATATCGGTCATCAGCAGTTCTCCAGCGGTAATCGGGGACAGCGCAGAAACGAATGCTTTGCCAGAGAGTGCCGCTCTGCGCCGCTTCTTACAAGCAGGCGACGAATTGACTTTAAACCTTGCCGGCGAAAGCTAGTCTCAACAGTAAGCCGTACGACGGCCCGCCGCCGGCGCTGCCGGACACTCACCCAGGCCTGCCATCAGCAGGCGCTAAATGAGGTCATCATGAAAATTCGTGAACTCGCCCAGCATTGGGAAGAAAACGCCAAAGGTCGCCTGACCGACACCGGCTACACGATTCATCTGGACGTCGAGGCCGCCGCGCGCCTGGCGGCAATTGCCGAGATGTATCCCAAACGTCATCCCGAGGAACTGCTCGGCGAACTGATCGGCGCCGCGCTTGAGGAGTTCGAAGCGAGCCTGCCGTATGTGAAGGGTTCGACGGTGGTGGCGACCGATGAGGAAGGTGATCCGTTGTATGAGGATGTCGGCCCGACGCCGCGTTTTCTGGCGTTGTCGCGGCGGCATTTGCATGATTTGTCCTCGGCTGAGAACAAGCAGAAGCACTGATTCCTGACACTGAGAAAAATGTGGGAGCGGGCTTGCCCGCGATGGCGGCAGTTCAGTCAAAAATGTGCTGAGCATGATGGCCTCATCGCTGGCAAGCCAGCTCCCACAGGGTACTGATCACCCTCTGATATCACCTTAAAACCCACCCGCGCGTACCGCTCCAAAGCCCCAAAGTTCCCATCCCAGAGCCTTGTCCAAACGGTCAATTTAATTTTTGGCGATAGGCCATCTTTTCTGAACTTTTCAAAAATGCCGCCGGTCGGAACAGGTAACCACGCCTGGAACGAGCGTTTCAATTCGCGTCTACAAGCGATGCTTTCGCCTCCTCTGCCAGGATGGATTCAGTTGTATTTTCAGGAGATGCCTAATGGAGTTGAAGACCATGAAAACCCAAACCTCGTTTTCCCACCTGCGCGGTCTGAAACTGGCCGCTCTGGCCATCGGCACCAGCTTCGTACTGGCCGGTTGCGCCGGTAATCCTCCGACCGAGCAGTACGCCGTCACTCAATCGGCCGTCAACAGCGCCGTCAGCGCTGGCGGTACCGAGTTCGCTGCGGTGGAAATGAAGCAGGCTCAGGACAAACTGAAACAAGCTGAAATCGCCATGCACGACAAGAAGTATGACGAGGCCCGTCGCCTGTCCGAACAGGCTGAATGGGACGCTCGCGTCGCTGAACGCAAGGCTCAGGCCGCCAAGGCCGAACAGGCTGTGAAGGATTCCCAGAAAGGTGTTCAGGAACTGCGTCAGGAAAGCCAGCGCACTGTGCAGTAAGCGCGCATCCCGACCGCAAAGCTGAAACTCTTACCGATAGAAAGGACGACAAATTATGCGTAAGCAACTGATGATTCCCGCTCTTCTGGCCGCAAGCGTTGCACTGGCTGCCTGCTCCACCCCGCCTAACCCGAACCTGGAACAGGCGCGCACCAACTACGCCGGCCTGCAGGCCAACCCACAGGCGAGCAAAGTCGCGGCACTGGAAACCAAAGACGCCAGCGATTACCTGGACAAGGCCGACAAGGCTTATCTGGACAAAGAAGACGCGGCCAAGGTTGACCAACTGGCTTACCTGACCAACCAGCGCGTCGAAGTGGCCAAGCAGACCATCGCTCTGCGCACCGCTGAAAACAACCTGAAAAACGCCGCAGCCCAACGTGCCCAGGCCCGTCTGGATGCCCGTGACCAGCAGATCAAACAACTGCAGGACAGCCTCAACGCCAAGCAGACCGATCGCGGCACGCTGGTGACTTTCGGTGACGTGCTGTTCGCCACCAACAAGGCTGATCTGAAATCCAGCGGCCTGGTGAACATCAACAAACTGGCGCAATTCCTTCAGGAAAACCCGGATCGCAAAGTGATCGTCGAGGGTTACACCGACAGCACCGGCACCGCTAGCTACAACCAGTCGCTGTCCGAGCGCCGCGCGACTTCCGTGCAGATGGCCCTGATCAAGATGGGCGTCGACCCTTCGCGCATCGTCGCTCAGGGTTATGGCAAGGAGTACCCGGTAGCGGATAACGGCAGCGTTTCGGGTCGTGCGATGAACCGTCGTGTGGAAGTGACCATTTCCAACGACAACCAGCCAGTAGCACCGCGTTCTTCGGTGAGCTCGAACTAAGCTTCACCCGGTAACGCAAAAGCCCCGCCTGAGTTGATCAGGCGGGGCTTTTTTTGTGGAAGTGTGAAAGTCGGTTGACTCAATTCCC
>NZ_WBRZ01000034.1:0-29811 GCF_008923895.1 Pseudomonas sp. GXM4 | reverse complement strand
ACAGAATCACTAATTAACCTTAGAACACTCCAAACAATGCTCAACAAAATAGTGGAAGATTCTATATATCCAGCATCTCCTCTATCCATCAAACTAATTGAACAACTAATCCGAGAGTCAAATGACGAGTCAGAACAACACCCCGTCATTCCTGGTCGCATTCTGTTTCAGAAAATATCGAACTATAAAGACCTTCTTGCAGAATACAACTCTATTGCAAAAAACATTGAAGAACTCAACCATAAGGTCGCAGCGAACCCCTATTACTGTAGGATGAAGCAAATATCCACTAACCCAGTGCTCCCCAATGTACCCTTTAACGAAGCTATGGAAGAATGCGGCCTTACTAAACTCAGTGAAAAATATAATTTTAACCAGTTATCTAATATCGCAAACTACCTCAACCGGTGCTATTACGCTGCGAAAATGCTTATCCATGTATTCACAGCAATGCGTGAGCGGGAAGCATACCTGTTGAAAGAGTCCTGCATTGAAAGGGTTTCTGCTGACACCTATATAGTTCATGGCTTGACCATCAAGCTAACGAAAGCCCCTCGCCCAGCCAAATGGGTGACATCAGCGGACATCCTCTTCCCGTATGAAACGGCAATGAAGATTACGCAACTCATCAGGAAATTTATTCCAGACAGCATCAACAGCCAGGATTATCTTTTCCTTTCTGTATCCTACTTGCCTACATCCAATCATTACAACAATAAATCTAAATCGAAAAAATTAACTCAGGCCAACTTACCTTCATCCAAATTTGAGAAAACATTCCCTCCAACGCTTATCAGTTCCGAAGACTTCAATGAACTTGTGATGCTGGATCCACTAAGGGAATGGCAATCCCAAGCCGCGTTCCAACCGGGCGAAAATTGGCGATTAACCACTCACCAATTTAGACGTTCAATGGCCGTGTACGCTGCGCAAAGTGGTTTGGTATCACTCCCATCTTTGAAAACCATGCTGCAACACACCTTGCTCCAAATGTCACTGTATTACACCAAAGGGTTTGCGACAGCCAAATACCTTTTCGAGGATCTTAATCCTGAAACTGCCAAATATTTTAAAGAACAAGCGATCCCAGCGGAGGCTAGCTTTTTCTTGAAAGATATCATCATGGAGGAAGAGACGCTTCACGGCGCAGCAGGGACTTTCTATGAGCGCAACGTCAAAAAATCGTTCTTGGGAAGTATTGCTACCAATTTTGCGGAAACGCTGAAAAAAGTAAAGCAAGGGTTGATTTCTTACAAAGAAACCATTCTGGGAGGTTGCCTCAAAGTAGGAGAGTGCTATGAGCGAGCTCATCACAATTATGTCGCCTGCCTCAACTGCACCAATGCCTGCATCAAAGAGAAGAAACTTGATCAATCGATCCTGATTCAAATAAAAGTTATCGAGAGCATTCCAAAAGGAACGTTTTCCTACAACACCGAGCAGACCAAGCTCAGCATGCTACAACTCTTCAAAGACAAAATCTCGCAGGTGATCACATGACATCAGAAGTCATCCAACAGTATGAAGCCGCTCTTTGAAGACTGATCAGCCAACAGCCTGCTCTATCAGACGTGAAAATTAGCCGCGATGGTGTGGCTAAAGCAGCATGGCATATACAGAGCTCGTCTAAAAGTAAAGATAGCTGCCCCAAAGAATACGCTTAAAAGAATCAAGTACAGTGCCATTAGATACTTAAGGATGATATAAACTCATGATCTCCGATTTAATTCTCCAATATGAAACAGCGCTTCAACGCCTGGTTGAAAACAAGCCAAACATCTTACCGCCCGGCAGCAACATCAACCTTAACAACGTGGCCTTGGAAGCTGGTCGCGGTAAAGGCTCGATTAGAAAAGATCGAGAGTGCTTTGATCAGCTTCGCGAGAAGACCGAGGCTGCCGCAGCCAAACAAAAAAAGGAAAATAGTGTCAAACCCAACAGTGGCGCTGAAAAGCTGTTCAAAGATCTCTATCACGATAGCTTGGCCAGGGAGTTGATGCTTATCTCCCAGATCGATGACTTGGAGAAAGACCTTTCGGCACTGAGCAAGGTGACCAATATTGCCACGCAAAAAGAAAAGAAAAGAAAGGCTGCAGAGTATTGAGCGTTCTGGAACCAAGGCCAGTCAAATCGAGATTTTGTTCGTCAAGTGGAATGCTGCAGTCACGCCTTCGCGCTCCGCTTGCCTCGTTGACGACGCACTACCAGAGCGAAAGCGGAAAGTAATCAACCAGACCGTGTTGAAACGACATGGAATGGGTTTGCCTAGAGAACAGCCCCAAATGGGGCACCATCATTGACGAGAGTTACGAATAATGAACAACGACTACGCAGAACAAGCTAAAGGTCTTCTTTCTGAGATTGGCGTCCATCAGCCTTCAGCAGGTGTCTGGGCATTCTCGGATGCTCACACTGCCGACCAAGCCTACATCCATCACTCGCGAGAACCAGTAGCCCTGGCTGCCTACGCGGCAGTTAACCCCACTTTTGCTGCTGGCCGTTTCCCTGGCTGGGCGTTGGTCGACATGGTAGACAAAGTGCCCTGCATGGATGGTATTGAGCACACGGCGTTGGCGATGGTTTGCGGTGCATCCATTCCTACGTTTCCCAGTGCATCAGAACGTGGAAATATTTTTGGGCAAGCAGTGTGGGGCATCGTGGAGGCTTACTCGCTTGAGGGTTGCTTTGAGCGTGTCGAGCGGGCTTGGGGCAGTCCAGGCTGGCATTACAACTTACGGCCTCGAGGTTTCAACTGGTCAGGCGATCAAGAGCTCAACTCAGAATCCATGAAGGATATGCGGAAGAGTTATCGCGCCATGTCGCCCCTGCAACAAATCATGGTTTTAACGATCATGCACTTGTACTGCCAGGGCAAAGATAAGACATATTTGACTGGGGGGTGTCCAACCAAAATTACTGCTGCCGAGGCAATGAACATCCTTCGCAGCGATGGGGTGGCGCTCTCGGACTGGGGACACATGGTTACTCATTATGCGGGCTGGTGACAGGCCATGGTCTTGGGCGTGCCCTCGTCGGGGACGGCTGTCGTAAACCAAGCCCACGCGCTGCGCTGGTCTTGGCCCTGGCGGGCTTCCATCCTCACGCCTGCGCGCTCCGCTTGCCTTCGCCCCTCGCCCTCTGAGGTCTGTAACGTAATTTTGTGCGCTGTAACGTAAGCAGAGTTACAAAGCACAAAACTACGTTACAGACCATTTATTGCTGGCCGCTGGAACCGTTCACCGGTCAGATGCGGCCATACTGCTTAATAAAGATGGATAGTTAAAATCGGCCATCACAGATCATATGGTGGAGCATGAAATCAGTCACATCGATCGCAGAAAACGCTGTGCTTAGCAAAGCTTTTATCCGAGCCGGAGAAGGCTTAGGTCTTGATGACACCGATCTGTCAGCTATCTTGGGCGAGCAGGTTTCCACTGTGCTGCGTCTACGTAACGGACGTGAGCAACTCAAACCTAGCACCGAATCGTGGAGCCGGGCCGTGCTCATGGTTGAGTTGTATCAATCACTGCTCGCCGTTGCAGGAAACGAGCAAAATGCAAAGGTGTGGCTAAGCAGCTTGAATCGAGGTCTGGGTTGTCGACCACGTGATCTCATCGCGCGCAAAACGGGACTCGAACAAGTCGTCGAGTACCTAGCTGCTACTCGCTCAACCGTTTAACTCGTCCGGTTAAGTCAGTAAAATGGCCAATTAGGAACCCCTACTACAGCTTGATCACCTCAAGCTCAATCGACGCCCTGTAGATTTCTGGCATGTTGTTTTCGACATTAAAATCAACAACCACGCCGAGCATCTGCTCGAGCTCATCCTGCATGTCGGCGATGTCGAACAGCGAAATCAGACCGACCATTCCCTCTGGGATGGTCGCTAGCAGGTCGAGATCACTTCCCTCCCGATCCTCTGCGCGCGCTGTCGATCCAAAAATCCCGGGCGCCACAAATCCGTAGGACTCTATGATCTTTCTGATCTCAACTGCCCTACCTTTGATGGCATCAGAAGGCTTCATTTGAGGGGCTCTCGTGTAGTGATGCAGCCGACATAGACCACGCTGTTAGAGTGACATTTAGCTTGTCAGCGGTGGCACCTTCGTCACTCACACACGAGGAGCACACGGGCTCAACTGATGAGGCCACATGACAGGCTGGACGAAAAAGCCACGACATTTTCCGCCCCTTCGCTGAAGATGCGTTCCATAGTTCATGGGCAGTGGAGCGCGGTATGAAAATGTTCGAGCGATGCATGGCTCTTTTCTTGAAAGACAAAAGACCAAGCTCAGAGCAAGCGAGAGATCGTGCGTTCATAGCGGCCCTCAACAATCTGAAATCTCTGCGCGTGACACCAAACGGCGGTATGTCGATCGATCCCGATGAGATACGAGAGCAAGTGATAGCGAGTCGACTGTCACTCAAGCGATTCGTGCGATGACCGTACGGTTCATTTAGTGTCCTCGCAGCCGAGCCAAGGCTGGAAGGTGCGATAGCAGGACAGCCCTAGCATCATGCTCAGCGTCCTTCCTATCTTCTATGCTCACGGCGACTGTCGGCGTGCTACCAAGCGTTGGTAAATATGGGGCGAGGAGCCGGGCATCGAGCAAGGCATGATGTGGAAGTTCGGGAAGCGCAATATCACCTATGTCGTCGGCTTCAAAATGCCTGAACAAGTGGAGGAGATTGGTAGGCCTGTTCTCCAAATGACTCGGCCACTTGTGATCCGCATACGCAAGCTGGCAGAAAAACTCCTAGTCCCACTCTGGCGCGTCCGAGCAGACATCCAGTTGGCCGTCTAAACCGCCCAGGAAAACCCTCAGCGCAGCTTTGGCATCCACGAGTGACCTTCCATAGCGGAGCTGATCCAATTGCGGCAAGACATGCTGGATTACGAAGTCACTGCAGTCTTCGATCTTGTAGGCATCGGTCAGTTCTACATAAAACTCGTCTCTGGCTTCTGAGACCAATGCTAACGAGATCAGCTTTATATTCTGGTTGAGCTGAGTGAATTCACAGTCCAAAGATAGCTTCATCTTCTCCTCCCTGTGAGTACGTGGTTGATGCATGCCGGTGTACCTTTGGCAAAACGACCAAAGCCGACTGGTTTCTTTTATGACTTTAATCTATTGCCCTGACGAACCTACGCCTGCGCTCACAGCAAGAGAGGTTTGCCAGGTACTGCGCGATGCGATCTTTGGGCGACGTACGATGATCAGAGCATGTGCTCAGACTTGGGACGAGCTCTATGCCGGGATGTTCATGATCGACGTCGAGGGATGGAGCATGACGATCTTCAACGACTGTGAGGAGCTCGATTATCGCGGAGGATGCGTGAGCCCAGATGGGAGGAGATGGTCGTTCGATTCAGGTGATAGATTCGGAACGGATCCCATTGCCATGTTATCGACATGGGAGCATCAAAATCTTTACCGAACGGTGAAGGCCCTCTAAGTCGGGCAGCATGTTATTGGGCGTGCCCACCCGGGCGGCTGTCGTGCACCGAGCCACGTCGTGTCTCGGCCCTGCCGGGCGTCCATCCTTCACGCCTGCGCGCTCCGCTTGCTCCAAGGCTTGGCGCCTCTGACCCGTGCCTTAGCCATGCCTGTACCTCGTATAGCCCTGCCCTCGAAGCTTAACGAAACAAATAGGCCTTAGCCTTAGATGATCTCCAGGGCATTGCAGCATTACGAGTGCAGTTTCGGCGCTCGAGGTTACTTATCCAACTTTCCATCCTGCCAGCCATCGTGGATGCCCCGTCTATGTGCGATCAAGCTCTCCACAGCCTCGCAGACCGACAATCCTTCGTGCTTAACCGCACCTTTTTTCCTCTTTACGTTTCTACATCGATCCTTTATCGCTGCTGACGCAGGGCGAAAAGAGTGTTGCGGCAATCTAAGCTTTCGCGACAACTGGGCTTTAGCACTGCGCATGACGACCGATAACGTAAGCATGGCCGCATTGCCAGCGGCCCTACGAGCGCATCTACATGTCATTCATTAGTAACCCGAAGCCAGTGCGAAGCGATCTTTACGCCTTGCTTGGTTTTTACCTGTTTTCCATTTTCTTGCTTGCCATTGCTTGGGAGTTCGAGCTTGAGCCCCTGGCCATGCAGCTTTTGGGCTTGCCCTACGACGGCCACTTTGAAACATCTGAACGTTGGCGTTTCGTCCTGACCTCGACCGGTTTTGGCATACTGGCGATGATTGTTCCTCTCATCTTGTTGAAGCGCTGGAAAAACCGTCTCCATCATAGCTACAACAACCTAGTTGAGGCTCAAGCGCATAGCGACTCGCTGGCTCGCCACGATCCGCTGTCTGGTCTGCTTAACCGCCGGTTTTTTCATGAGCAGTTAGCTTCGCGTCTAGTGCAGCCGAATTCAAACACCGCCGTATTCTTGATTGACCTCGACAACTTTAAAACTATCAACGACACACGCGGCCACGCCGCTGGCGATGCTGCCATCTGCGCCGTCGCCGATACGCTACGGGGAGTGACTAGCGGCTGGCATGCGGCAGTTGCGAGACTCGGAGGGGATGAGTTCGCTATCGCGGTCACAGGCGATTTCAGCCGTCTTGAGCTAGCAACATTGGCGGAGAATGTTTTAACTCAAATTGCCACTTCGCTTTCAGGTTTGCCAACGCTAGCTTTCACCGCAACCGTGGGTATCGCCGTCTCACCCACAGATGGTGATAGTGCCGAAACCTTGCTTCAACGCGCTGACAGCGCAATGTACCGAGGTAAAAACAACGGTCGCGCAGTATTTTATTTTTATGAAGCCAGCTTTGAACAAGAGCAGCGTGAACAAGCGCATTTCGAGCAGGAGCTACGGCAGGCAATTGAAGAGCTGCAAATCCTTCCTTACTATCAACCCATCGTTAGCCTACCTGATCAGAGACTGGTAGGGTTCGAGTTACTAGCTCGATGGATACACCCCGAGCGCGGCATGATCATGCCCCAGGATTTTATACCGCTGACTGAACAGTTAGGTCTGATCAAGCAACTCACTGAAGGCCTGTTGCTACAAGCTTTCGTCGAAGCGCAAAAGTGGCCCCGCACCCTGACCCTAGCGGTAAACGTTACTTCATTGATGCTCGAGAGCAGCGACTTTCCGGAATGGCTGGAGCGTTTGGCGCGTAGGGGCAACTTCCCGCTGAGTCATTTAGAGGTAGAGGTGACTGAAAACGCCCTCGTAGCCAATACGAGCAATGCGCGCCTCAACCTAGATCGGCTGCGTGGAATCGGAGTCACCGTAGCTCTGGACGACTTTGGTACGGGTTATTCGGGGCTGTATCACCTGACGCAGTTAGCTGTCGATAAGATCAAGATTGATCGATCATTTTTTACCGAATCCCTTTGTAACGAGAGCGAAATGGCCAAGGCCATTTTAGCTTTAGGCAAAAGCCTGAGCATGCAAATTACTGCGGAAGGAGTAGAGCATGAGCATTTGGCGGATTGGCTGGCCCAGCATGAATGCGATTTCGCGCAAGGTTACTTATTTGGGAAGCCCCTACCTGCCAAACAGATAAAAGAGCTAATAGAGAATAATGAAACTTCCGGGCCCCTTAGAGCATCTGCTTGGCATTCTGCTAGCAGCGTCTCGGGGTACGACCGGGGCTGACGGTGGAATGAGCGCTGACAGAAATTCTTGAAGCGCATCTGAATGCTACAGAGTTAAGCGCGGACAGTTCAGATACTTTGCAACCTCCTTTGGACTGTCCCCGGAGCTGTAAACCAGCTCCGTATTCGGAGACCCGGATATTTGTTTTTGCCGCTTGGAACATGACCCTCCACGATTTTCCGCCATCTACCTTCGTAAATCAGAATCTGCAAGATGCCCAAGACGGACTTGATAACCTACACCTCGGCATTCAATTCCGAACTACTCTGAATCAATTCCATCGATGTGCTCGGCAACCAAAGCCGCCGAGCGCAACCAAATGATGAAGGGGGGTGAACCTCCTTCATTTTAACCGATTTGCAAATCGCCCTACTGCGCTTACGACTTGCTTTGCACCCTCTTGAATTTTCACGATGACCGAGCCAGCTTGGTTGGCCAGAACTAAGCCTTGCTCGGCTTGGTGCTTACTGCTTGCCATGTCCTGCACGGCTTTATTTACCAAGTCTTGATTCTTGCCCACCACACTGACAATTTCCTCCGTAGCAGCACTGGTACGTCCTGCCAACTGGCGCACTTCATCCGCTACCACCGCAAATCCCCGCCCTTGCTCTCCAGCCCGAGCAGCTTCAATGGCGGCATTGAGTGCCAACAGATTTGTCTGTTGAGCGATACTACTGATGGTCTGCACCATCGAGCTAATAAGGTGAGATTGCTTGCCCAAGTCCTCGATACTCAAAGATGCAGACTGCATGACAAGGGATATGCGCTGCATTGTGTCGACAGTTTCCTGAACAACCTGCGCACCCTCCTGAGCGGTAGAGTCGGTCTTTTGGGAAATCTCGTAGGCTATGCTTGCCGCTTCGTTAACCTCAGACTCCCGATCAACTTGATCAGTTACAACAGTAGCAAACTTAATAAATTTGTAGAGTTTATTCTGCGCGTCGTAGACAGGATTGTAGGTGGCTTCTAGCCAAATTGTGCGCCCGTAACTATCAACGCGCTTAAAACGCCCTGCTACGAACTCGCCGTCGTTAAGGGCTTTCCAAAAAGCGGAATAGGCTGGTGATGAGGCCTCATCATGTTCGCAGAACATGCGATGGTGTTTGCCTTTGATTTGGTCGAGATTATAACCCATCGCTGTTAGGAATGGGGCATTCGCATTGAGTACAGTGCCGTTCAAATCAAACTCAATTACTGCTGTGGATCGCGAAAGCGCCTTTATAAAAGCTTCATTCTCTCGAGCGAGATTCATTGACTCTGTGACGTCTCTGCCAAAAAATCTAATGTGCAGCAGTTTTCCAGTTTCATCCTTCATAGGCTGCCATATCCCCCATAACCAGGCCAAACTACCACCAGCACTCAGATAGCGGTAGTTATCGCTTACTGAGCTGCCTATTTTCACAGCATCACGTAAGTTTCGGTAACATGGAAGGTTGACCACGTAGTTCGGAACGATCTCACTAAGAGGCCGCCCTATAAGGCTAGTGCTATACCCAAGACAGCTAAGAAATTTCGAATTGGCATCTACTATGTTAAAGTCTTCATCGACGGTTAGCGCTAATGTCTCTTCAGTGAGACCCTTCAGCAATTGCTGGCTCAGCGCTAGCTCGTTTTTTGCTTTTTGCAACTCTTGCTTGATATTTTTGTTGAACATGCCTGCCACCGAAGGATTCACCGAGCGTTGCCAAGCTATCGGCAACTAAAGCACAAGCTTGACCGACATTCGATAAACGGGCAAAAATCTAAGATGACCAGCTGACTTTGTCCCTTAGGTTGCAGTGCGAAGCGCCTGAAATGACAGCATTAAGAAGGACACCTATTTTCCTTAGAAAGAGATAGGTAAACGGTTGTAATGATGATAGAGGCAACGATATGCGTGGGAAGCTTATGGGCCAGGAGGGTGGCACCGCTGGGGCCAAAGGCAAACCGGCGATGGTTCATGAGTCTTGAGTCAGGACACAGCGCTTGGGTAGTGGCTGAGAGCTTCGGGAGCATGATCAAGCTTGACTAGGTGGAGCACATACCTCAGCCTGCGCGAGAAACTCGGTTCGCACTTGGTAATAGTCTTCAATTATTCCAAGAGCACTATCCACACAGCGTGTTGAGTGTCGATCACTTCAGGAGCTCAGGTGCTTAGCGGCAGCATTAGCTTAACACGGCGTGATGTCCGGGTTGGTTGTGGCAAGTCCATTATGAATTGTTTAAAAACCTCACTTACTCGTAGTAGTCTTTTGAACAAGAGCTTTAAGCTCCCTCAGCACTTCTTCTAAAAGCGGAAGAATTTCCTCTGGTGACTGAGCGATCCCGCCAGTGTCGTTAAATCGTATCCTGAGCATTCGTCCGGGCTGCCCTTTCAGCCAACCCACAACTCCATGCCATACAGCAGGGATTCCAGCTTGATAGAGAGGGATAAAAAATTCTATGTAATACCGGCCTAAATCATACTGCCAATTTTTTTTCCAGTCGCTTGCGCCCGCATCGTTGAGACTAAAGGGGTGCAGTAAAGCCCTCAACTCTGCCTGAAACACTGCGTCTGCAATGGGCAAGTCTGTGGCAGCACAGGTCATCCTCAGGTGGAATCCACTTAACTGGCTCATGAAAACAGTCCTTTGCATGATTTGATGTCCAGACCATTGTGGTGGTTTAACCATGTACTTGGAACTGTTTAGCGTGCACCGGGCCTCGCGGCGCGAGAGCTCGTCAATGAGGTTCAGTAGCTTCGGGAGGGAAAGGCATGTAGCACCATTGCGACCGCACTGCGCTCAGGTGCCATTCAGGGTAGTGATAACATGAATTACCCAATTGAGCTATCTTGTTCTATGACTTCTCCACGGTTGAGTTAGCCTACTCTAGCTTGTGCCTTGCAGCTCTGTGAGTTTCCAAGTGCCACATCTCAGCTTCCCATTCAGTCGAAAATTTATTCCAGTCTGTGGCGTAGGGCCCACCAGCAACTCTGGTCGACCCGATGCTTGCCTGGTGGAAACGCTCTCTCCAAGGTTGCGGAATAGTCTGCTCCAAAATGATGTCGATTCCGGAGTTATGGTGCATAAACGAGACAGAGTTACGAACCTCAACGAGTTCGAGTGGCTTATCGCTACAGGGGGTGTCGTTTCGCTCTTGGTCATAGAGATCATTGAGGAGGGCAAGGACGTCGGATGCACTGGGATCACCAGGGTGGAAGGTGGCAAGCGCCCACAGAACTCGTCGCTTAAGTCTCTCACGCTCGAGGAGTAAATCGCAGGTCATTTCAACCTCATTTTTTCACAAAGATAGACGGTGGTTATGGCGTGCCGCCTTCGGCGGATGTGTTCGCCATCCGCTTACGTAGCGTTTGCCGGGCAGAGCCTATCAAATAGCTCGCGATCCCGAGCGTCTGCTCATTGAAGAGCGCGCCGCAGCTCTCTCAGCCGCAGGCTATCCGCTGCCAGATGACGATTCGGCTATGTACGCCGAACAACGGTTGCAGGAGGCTAAAGCGGCTATAAGCCTATCGTCACCACACCCTTCTGGTAGAAAACTGTAACGGGTGGGCGAGGGGAGTGACGTTAGTAAGAGGTGTCACCTGACTGGAGAAATCCCTACAAGTATAACGACGGAAAATTCGGCAAAACGGAGGCTATTCTTTCGCTTCGCGTTTTTTCGGATAGGTAAGCTTGCTTCCCACTAGCTCGGCAGAAGGAGTCGGTACCGCCTTCGTGGACTTGCCAATGTCCATAATGTGAAAGACCTCCGCCCCTCGGTTCAGCAGGTAGTCAGCGACTATACGACGATGGCATCGCCACCAGACCGCTTCCGCGCACATGATGGCGCAACGCTTAGTGTCGCTCAGCTTCAACAATTGATGCAAACCGTCTTCAAACTCATCCGAGAAAGCGTAGTCAGCGTAGTTGTGGAAGCTTCTATTTTCCCAAAATGCATTGATGTCATCCGGGACGTTTTTGGATTTTTTTCGCAATCCGCCTAAGCTCTCGATCTGGTAATGCAAGATTTCAGATTTGGCTAATAACTCTGGCAACACATCCAAGTTGTACTGAGGATTCGTCCGGGAGCGAGGCACAGTCCGGATGTCTACCACGGCGTCAACATCGAAGCTCTGGAGCATCTGGACGAAGACATTGATAGGCTTTGTCGAATGACCCACAGTAAAGACTACTTTGTTCATAACCTCCTCCTATGTGCGTCTTGCAGGAATAGTTTCGAAGTAAAGGATCCAAAAAAAGAGATGCTGAGCTACGCCTCGCAACGGTTGCGGCACTACCTCATGCCCAACCCGAACTCGCTGCTACGCTCAGACAATTTCAAGGATAGAGGGAGCTCATGACAAGCGAATATTCGTTATCGAACGTGCTGGAAGGATATCAAATCAGCTCGCCTTGGAGGCTGCACTGATGGAATTAACGCTCCATGTCGAAGCCCAAGGTAGCGGTGAAGTTGGAGATAGGTTCGAAGCGTTTTGTGGGCCATCGGTGAAAATGCCGGGCACATTAAACAGGGTTTAGCGCGGCTTTAAAATGCTACGCGAGCGTAGGCTTTTCCGCTTCCCCCAAGCTCAGTGATCGCTCCTTGTTTTTCGATGCTGCCTGAGAGTGTTGCGTTTTTATCGATTTGATCCCAAATCGGTGCGCATTCATCCATGTTGCCTGGTCGGACGCGATCATGGCTCTAGGACGGGACGGTTAGCATCAACCCTGCCAACCTGACACATGAGCACTGCTCGGCCCACAGACATTGAACATGCCGACAGGAATCCGGGAGACCGAGCAATCCGTCGTGGAAAAAAAGACATAGAGAAATCACCGGCAGCTACGCGATAGATATTGGCGAGCCGCATTGCTAGCGTTCGCCATAGTCATTTCAAAGTAATCGGAGTAGGTTTTGCACTCCGCTCGCCCTGACAACGGGGAAAAAACGATGCTGGGTAAAAGCAATCGGTAGGCTAGAACTCCATGGAAAAGCCCCAGTTCGACGAAAACTTTGCTCGTGTATCTCGCGATAACTATGTCACTGGTAAAGCTGCCCTCAACTTCCCACATTTTGGGAAGACAACTGGGGGATGGCATTTTCTTTCTTATTTCGACCGTGAAACCGGGGTAGCAAAGGTGTCCCTGGCCGGAGTCCATTATCCGGACACGACAGCTTTTTTTGGCAAAACCGGGATCTTTGATGTGACGGATCGGTTCGCTGAGCGCGGTTGGGAGCTGGAGGGCAAACGCCTGTTTATGGCAGACCATTACAGGGCCGCCGGGGACATGATCATCAAATGGACTCTCAGCGATTCTGACTATTGCAACGTTGAAATCTCAGATTGGTTTCCTACACATGCGGAACGGCAGAAGCTTTTCGCGTTGTTGAATTTAGGAAAACAGAGACTATCCGAGCTGGGTCGCCAGCAAAGACTGGAAGTTTGGCTAAGCTCTCAGTAGCCCACCAGCAAGGTCGAACAGACGGGCACCTAAAGCAGTGTTCACAGGTAAGGAACGGAAACGCGCAAGTGTCAGTTTACTGATCATGATGGTTCAAAGTGCACTGGAAGCGATTAACCAGCGGCGCGGGCGACCGCAGCAGGCGGCATGCAAAAAACTGACAAAGTGGAAATTAGCGGTGACTTGGAAGCCTTTTGGCGAACAGCTCCAGCAACGCCGGCCTGGGCGGATTTATCTGACCCGCGCTGCGTAAGCGCTCGTAGTCACCATGACGGGAAGAGTGCAATCCTCAGCGGCACCAGTATTCCTGAATTAAGCTACTGCGAACTGGATGATGGCCACTCCAATCAAGGGAAACGGCGTCTGGAGCAAGTTAAATATGTGTCACTTGGAAAGGGCAGTCTCAAACGACAGCAATAGCAACCGACGAGCTACGTCCCCATATTGGCGAAGCGCACTTTCGGGACGGTGAGACAGTTCAGCTTCCTACTCGATTCCGTCCTTGAGCCTTAGCGCTGTAAAGCAAACGGTCAGCTTTGATCAGAAATTCTTTCTGATTCTCCTCTCCTGTTTTAGCAGTCGAAACTACACCTGAGCTTATGGTGACTATGCCGAATGGGCTCGCTGAATGTTGAATTTTTGCACACAACAAGGAAAGCCTAATGTTCTCTGCAACCACAACCGCACCTGCGAGTTCAGTGTCCGGAAGCAGAACTACAAATTCTTCTCCACCGTAGCGAGCAGCGATATCACCTGGCCTATTGACGTTAGCTGCAATAAGGTTCGCTACGCGCACAAGGCAATCATCACCACTTAAATGGCCGTAATGATCATTATATTGCTTAAACAAATCTATATCCAAAAGGATTACGGATATGCTTGTCTGATTTCTCGTGGCACGCTTCCACTCTTTATCCATAGCCAAGTCAAAATTTCTCCTATTGGCTAGAGAAGTGAGACCATCTGTATGGGCTATCACCTCTAGCTCTTTTCGGATTGCTTTGAGCTCACGCTCTGCAACAAGCAGCTGTTGGATCTGCCGATATAGCAAGTTACCTAAAAACGCCAAAGCCAATATGATGGAGCCTACCAGTGCAACCGATTGGTAAACATATGACCACCAAGGAGCGAATACATGCTCGTACGACACCCCGGCTGCTGCGACGATAGGCAGACCAGCCAAGCGACGATAGGCGTAGATCCGCTCAATGCCATCTACAATGGATTTGATAATTGCAGTACCGCTATCGCTCTGGGGTAAGTAGCGGCTAAAAATCTCACCCTTGGAAAGATTGGTCGTCATCAACGCTGCTACTGTCGGGCGTCGGGCAAGAAATTCTCCATTATCGAGTGCTAGGAAAATTACTCCTGCGTCGTCAACGTCCACGCGTTTGAAAAAGCTTTGGAAATATGAAACCGGAACCGTGGCTAACGCAACTCCTGCAAATGCTCCATCGGCTGTTTCGATACGCCGACTGATAGGGATCACCATCTCGCCAGTCGTTCGACTTTCGACTATGGAGCCGATGTGGATGGACTGATCATCGTGCTCACGGTGATAAACGAAGTATGCTCGGTCGCTGTTGTTTTTGGTGTGTAGGCCTTCCGAAAACGAATTCGCCATCCAGTTGCCGTGAGCATCGAAGATGAAAAGCCCTTGAACACCTTCAATATTATTCACCTGTCGGGCCATCAGCTTCGCCAATCGCTCTTGTTGATCAGGGCCGCTTCCATCGTGCGCTACACGCTCAGCCAGATCTCGCAAAGTATTGTCGGCCTGCAGCATCGTGTCACGGGCCTGCTGTTCAGCGGCAAGTACGATGTTCGAAACAGTTATTTTGGCCGCGTCTACTCGCTCACCGGACGACTGCGCCATCTGCCAAGCAGTAGCAAGGATCAACGAAAAACAGACCAGAAGAATGAAACCTATCAGCGAAAGGGACAACGCTTTAGGTGTCAGCCTTGTGTAGATCGGTAAGGAGAGCGTCATGTGCGCGTCGTCAAATTGGCGGTGGGCTTAACAGAGCAATCTTCATACCGTACATCTAAAGAAAGATCAAAGCATTCGCCGGTTGGTTCTGAGCACCCCGGGACGCAGCGCACATCGCCAGAGCGTAGAAAATTCGATGGCTCCTGCACTTTGTGAAACGCCGGACAAAACCCAAACGGTCTATCCTGATGCTTGCGAAGATCGACCAACTCACCTCCTTTGTCTGGTGAAGATATTTCAGCCAGTTTCGCAGGGCCGCCAATGTGCAATGGTGGCGGGGATGTTCGTTTGGGGTTCTACGCCAATCACTGCCACCCAAGGCTTGTCATTATCTCGCGTCGGCAGGGTGTGTCGATCTGAGCCGGCACTTTTTTGATATAGTCGCGCGCATGCTCACGTACTTCTCCGCATAAGCCTGCAAGATAGGCAATAGCGTCTTCGGCTGCGGGAACTAAACCTTCAATGCCGCCGAACCTTGGTGGCAATCCAGTCCAGATTACCGCGTCCAATTGGCGGGGGATCGCCCATTCAGCAATGACCCCCGCTACGGTCTTCCCAACCACGAAACTACCGATGCCATCCTCCCGATCTTGAGGTACCCCCTCCCGAATTCTAAGGGCCTCGCGTGCCTCATCAAGGTTGTCCAGATCCAGTATCGCCCAAAGCACTGTGCACCCAGGCGCATTCGCGCATATGGCCGTCGTAAGATCGCCGTTGTCACTGATTCGCGCGAACTCGATGGGCAACACGGGGCCATCCATAAACCACTTGCTCGCGAGCGGTAAGGTATCCGGCTTCCAAATCAAAGATCCCCATCCTAGACATGCAATGACCATCATCAGCACCTGTAGTTGAAGCGAAGTCCATTTGGGATGACCGAGACTTCAGGTCGGTTGCTTGCATAGCAGTGCCAGCGAAATGCGCGCCGCAACCATTTTCATGTGCCCGGTTCAGCCTTTTGTTTTTCTAGGATCTGCTGATCGAGGAAATGTACGCTCCTCTTGGATCGTGCCGTCCTCTTTGTGGATTTTGAGAGAAGCTGTCTTGCCCTGAAGAAATTCGCTCGCTATCTCGGTAATTTCTGCTTTGGTGGATGCGGACTTGGAGGCGCGTTGCGCGCCCTCTTTGACGAGCTCCCAGAGTTTTTCCGCTTTTTTGATGTGATAGTTATCCATTGGCTCACCTCTGACATGACGATCAATACCTGTCAGGTTGACCCTAGGAGAACCGAAGAGTTTGAAAGGATTGGCGGCATTCTGGTTGCTTACGGAAATCCTCTTGAGCTTTCTCGGGACGTGGGCCAAACGCCCGAAGCATGGGGCTGTAGCCGCTACATAGCAGTAAGAGCTTTAGCATGACAAAGATTAAACAGTCTTAATTCGCTGCAAACGTTGCTTACCAGCGCGGTTAGCGATCTCCGGCGCTGAGCCTTCACCGTTCTGCTGCTAGCAAAGAAATTCGCGTATCAAGCCAGCAGTTCGCCTGGCACTGGTCACTACGAAAAAATGCCCCTCGCCCTTAAGCACGCGGAGTTCGGATCGTGGAATTGAGCGTTTCAGGATGTGCGCGTTGTAGGGCTGTACCAGGGTGTCACGGTCGCCGATCAGAATAAGCGTGCGCGAGCGCAGACGGAATAACCGCAGCAGACTTGTCCAGCCTACCAAAGCGGCTAACTGGTGATGATACGTTCGCAGGCGTACGG
Source organism: Pseudomonas sp. GXM4 (assembly GCF_008923895.1). Taxonomy (NCBI): domain Bacteria; kingdom Pseudomonadati; phylum Pseudomonadota; class Gammaproteobacteria; order Pseudomonadales; family Pseudomonadaceae; genus Pseudomonas; species Pseudomonas sp. GXM4. The sequence goes on along the minus strand of NZ_WBRZ01000034.1, from coordinate 13,072 downwards.
TTAGCATTCGCTTTACAACACCGAAACGCAGCAGCGCCTGTGTCGAATTGACTGAACCATCTCGTTTCCTCTGTTTGGCGCCTGCGCTCCGAACTCAAGGATGTCAGCGGGCCTCATCAGTAGAACCGGGCCCGCAGAAGTTGCCGCCAGAATAAGCCGTCGTACCATGGTTGGATGACGAAGAGCCAACTCTTGCGCCAATGCACCGCCCCAACTCACGCCGAATACATCAACATGGTCGATACCTAATTGTTTGAGCATTTCGGCGATCAGATCGGCATGACTTGGCAATCGCATCGGCCAGCGGGGCATTTGCGATTTGCCGACACCAGGCACGTCCAACGTGATCGTTATGTAGTCACCTAGTTCGTTGCGCAGAGCATCGAAGGTTTTAATCAAACCTCCCAGACCGTTGAGTAGGAGTAACGGTGGGCCTTGGCCGGCGATTGAGACATTCACCTGCAAGTCTTTAACGGTCATCATTCTGCGCGGCATGGACACCTCATCCGTCATCCGTGAAGCAGTGTAGACGAGCAGTTATGAGGCGTTCGAACCACCGCCCGACCTCCTAACATCTCGATATTTATGCAGGCCCAACACATTCTGATAAAGGTTTCACACGCTGGGTAATCATGCAATTCAGGGCCACGATCTTAGGTAGAGGAACCCTCATCCGTGCCGGGCGCCTAACTGTTGAACTCCTCAGCTTGAGAAAGACAAAATGCATATGTCCGAGGCAACGCAAATCATGGAAGCGCTTTCGACCAATGAAGTAAACGTAAAGCTCGCTGAGGGGTGGTCACTAATATCTGTTGTTGTGACAACACATCCTAATGGTCAGCTCCATCCCTGCTACGTTCTCGGCAAATCGAACCCCATATCCGACGATGAGAAGCCTGACTGATCAGCCTGGCATCCAAGCAGCACTTCGGCTCACGATAATGTATTGAGAGGATAATTTGTCTTATTGGGATTGGATTCAGTGGCCAGCGATGGTCGTCACCGTCCTGGCCGCATGGCTCATCGGATCGCAGCGGCCCAGAAGACGAATGACCGGGTTTGTGTGCTTCAGCGTGAGCAACGTCTTGTGGGTCATCTGGGGCGCCTACGCAGGCGCTTATGCATTGATCGTATTGCAGGTTTGCCTTTTTCTGATGAATCTTCGCGGATTAAGAAAAAATTCGAAGAGCTAAGAAAGCTTGACTCAGGAATGACGGTGCCCGTCGAAGTTTTTTTTGAATCCTCGGGCATTCATGCCCAACAGCACGCATTCAAGAACAATCAGCGCATAGGCCTCGGCATGAAGTCCCCAAGCCACCCAAAGCGCATTGCTTAGGATGAACCCCCAAAAAGCGATCATCCGGCGGTAAGCTCGTTGCGAGCCGATGAACCAGGCTGAGATGACTGTGACAGCCATCGCTGGCCATTGAATCAAATCGATGTAATCCATGTGCGCTCCGCATTTTGAAAGTGCATCCTTGCACCAGCATGTTCTGCAATAATCTACCAGACCATCACTCAAGCCTGATGTTCTCTGAAGGTTGCTACACAAGGTTGTTCAGGCTCGCGCGTACCAATGCCAGGCGCTGAAATCGACCGTATAAAGACTTCATTGACGATCAACCCGAGGCGTTATTCATGTCCGGCGCACCCTGCTTCCGAGACCTACCTGAACCCTATTTCTCGCAATCACTTTCACATTTGAATGAAATTCAAAATGCGCCTAATCGGCATAGGCTGTTTGAGGCGTTGGACTTGGGCCTCAACTTCCTTCGTGAGCTCAGCGCCCGAAGGCTTATAAGCCCAGAGGATTCGGTTGATGCCGGACGGTTATGGGGTGACTCAGCGGACAAACGCCTGCGTGCTCTTCCAGAGCTAGGCTCTGCAGCTCCAATCCACCCCTTCGCAAAAAGTGCGGATTCTAATCCGGCTATGGATATGGCCACCCGGTCGGCGTTGGAACATCTGCTGGCATTGGCTGAGCGGGACACCACGCAATCGAGCAAGGTGGCAAATTTTCTTTTGGCTTGGTGGAACGCGCCCGAGAACGGCGGTTTTGACTTCGCTGACCTTTATGGTCTGAACCAACAAACCGCCTCTTGCTGCGGGGTAGTATTTAGCTGGATCGCTCAAAACGGAGCAACTCCTGAAGCAATCGGATATGCCCCACGTTTCCGAGCATTGGCGTTGAAATGGCACGGGATCAAGTAGCATCGATTCCGGCGCTTTGCAATCAAAGTGGTCAGCTCACCAGCGTACCCTCAACGCAGCCGCTGAAGTGTCTGAGCGATGCGAGAAGACGAACGCAATTCGGCTTCTTTTCTCAAGTCGGACGTAACGAGGTAAGCAATGCTCGAAGAGTAGCCTTATGACTTTCGAGTCCATCGCTTGCAAGTTCGTATTCTCGTAACGCGCCCTTGCGCCCGGCATCTTTGCTGCTCTGCATGAGCCGCCCCAGGAGCAACTGCTTTTCATGCAAGGCTCTAATGGCCACCCAGAGTGCCTCCTCAATCGTTTCATTCTGGGGTTGGAACAATGCGGCGGCGGTATAGGCATGACCGGTATGGCAGCGAAACCGTGGAGAGGATGCGGCTACTTCCCACAGAGCGCCTCCGCATTCCGGACAGGACATGCCTGCGACCTGGCCGATCTCATTTAGCGCGCAGGAACCACCTTTACTGAAATCCTCAGCCAGATCATTCTCCGTAGCGAATGGCTCGATACGGTTTGATGCAGAAGGTGCTGTCGTCTCAGATGTACGTTGATTGATGATCTGTACTAGCCTCTTCGCCAACTCAGTAAGCGGCAGGCATCCGTCCACACTCACATGCCGGAGAGCATTCGTCGGCATTGAGGGTGCTTCGGCAGTCTCAGGATCTTGTACGAAGGCCAGTCCGCCATATGCCTTTATCGCCTGAAGCCCCACTACACCATCATCAAGCTCGCCGGTCATCAACACCCCTATGGCATTACTTCCATAGCTAATGGCAGCCGATCTAAACATCGGATCAATCGCAGGCCGCGAGTGGTTTTCCTTGGCGCTTCGAGTGATCTGAATAGCTCCTTTTTTGACAAGGAGATGCTTATCGGGAGGGGCTATGTATACACGACCCGTCACTACCTGCTCTTGGCTCAAAGCGAAGCCGACGGGCAATTGGCTCGACTGGGTTAGAAGGCTAGGGAGAGCACTAGGTTGGTCTCCGATGTGCATCGTGACGAAGACAGCCGCATTAAAATCAGACGGAAGCTCGGCAAGAAACTCACGCAGTGCAGCGAGTCCGCCGCTGGACGTTCCGATGACTATAACTGGGTGGTTGTGGTTTTCTTGCTGCATGGATCGATCCTGGTTGCTAGCTGTCGCACGCTCGAATTTGACTCATCTGCCTCAACTAATTCGCGATAAGTGCTTGCCGATCTTCCCCGGTGATGCGCTTACCCTGTTCCTAGTTTCGATAGATACCTCTGAAGGAAGGTTCGAAAAATTGAGCAATGTTTGATCTAGATCAAGGGATTGCTACGCAGCATTCATAGCCTCAAGCGCACAACTGGAGATGAATTCCATGCTAGCGCAGGAGATCAGAACGCGAGGCGCCACACGCTCTTCAATACGCTGCGAGGACATCTGTGGGGACTTGACCTGCGTCGAGCGTCCCGGGAGCTCCACGCGTTTTCACGGCACACGCGGCATTTTCGCTTACACTCATGCACCGTTCCGTTTGTTTGGTCGGTCGGGCTCTCTGTTTAGAGGAGGATTGTTTGAACGTAAATTGGGAAGGATTGCTGCCGATTCGCGGCGAGGTCATCGTCATTGAGGACGACCCAACTCTGCAGTCGCTCATGACCGATATCATGGATGAGATTGGTGCGAAGACTGTCCCGTTCGCGACAGCGGATGATGCGTTGACCTACCTGCTCGAAGCACATGGTGAATGCGTCCTTGTGATCGCCGATCACGGCGTCCCCGGCCAAGTCCAAGGCATCGAGTTCATACAGATGGTCAAAGGCAGATGGCCTCACATCGCTGCGATACTTACCTCGGGTTATCTGATCGAGAGCACCGAAGTGCCAGCTCAAACTATTTACCTGCACAAGCCTTGGTCGCTGGATGAGATGGTTGTGGCAGTGGCGGAGCTTCTGCAGCCCGGAAACCCCATAAGTAAACGCTAAGCCTGGCTTCGAAATCGTGAGGCCATGCCGGATTTGGTTGGTGCTCAGCGGATGAAGCTGGATCTCCACTGCCCTGAATCAATACAAGGGGTGAAGTCCCTGAATTTTTTGAATTTTTCCGCGATCGATGACTCCGTTAGATCAGAGCAGACGGAGTAAGTCATGGAAAACAACCTATTCGTCATCAATTACAAGCTTCACGGTGTGCCCAAGTCCTTCATCATCCGTAGCAAATCGATGCAAAACGCTGATGCCTGGCACTGGGCTAGTTGCGATGCGGGTGTAGCACCCATTCCCAGACCTGGTCGCCCGCCGCTGAAGATGGTGTCCAAACCTCAAGCCGAAAGATTTGGCATTACCGATGTCACCTGGCGAGCCAGCTCAACGTAGCAGTGCGTGGTATGGCGCGGGCTATTGATGAATCCGCTTCATGTCGTAACAGCCCGCAAAGTCCGATTATCCGCTGAATATTCCGACATCAGCTTTTGAAACCAACGCTGATTCGATCCGTCGTCCACTCTGAAAATACAATCGAGGTCACGATGTCGCCTTTCGATATCCAGCGGATGCTGATAGACGAATTTCCCTTAACGTTTTTGCTGGAGGTAGGTTTCAGGGCCACTTTCGCGTTCCTCGCAGTGTTTCTTTTTTTGAAATCCAGCGGTCGACGAGGGATCAGACAGCTTTCACTTTTTGAGCTGGTCGTGATTCTGACATTGGGCTCAGCGGCAGGAGACGTGTCTTTCTACCATGACGTTCCGCTATTGCCGGTTGCAGTGGTCTTTCTCACGCTCCTGCTTCTGTACCGGCTTACCGTTCTGGTGATGACGAAGAGCAAGAAGTTCGAAGCCTGGATGGATGGGCTTCCGGTAACGGTCATTCGTGACGGTCTCTACGAGCTCAAGTCTTTAGAAACGTTGAACATCTCATCTAACGAATTGCTGATGGAGTTACGACAGCAAGGGGTTGAACATCTCGGACAAGTAAGGCTTGGGCTCGTTGAGACCGACGGCGACGTCAGCCTTTATTTTTTCGAACAGAAAGATCTGCGCCCTGGGCTGTCCGTCCTGCCATTAGAGCATCGTGCCGAGTTTGAAACTGCGCCTGCATCGGGTTCGTATTGCTGCGTAAATTGCGGTTTCCCCCAGCACATGGTGGAGGCTCAACGAGCAGACTGCCCTCGGTGCAACCACAGCATTTGGTCAACTGCCCTCAACAGTCCACGCTGTCGGTGACGCGTCCCGCAATGTCGGTCGCCCTTACAGCACGCGCAACGCTGCGACTCCGCGCCCGACGTAAAAAAGAGCCCCGTAGGGCTCTCTTATCTCAACGCATAATTATTTGGTTAGCCATGACTCAACGGTTTCAGAACCGTGCTCCGCTTTCCAGTCTTTGAGGCCACGATGGTTACCGCCCTTGGTTTCGATTACTTCACCAGTGTGCGGATTTTTATAGGTCTTGACTTGGCGGGGCTTGCGCCGCCCAAAGTTTGATTGGACAGCGGGTTCGCGACGACCAGCTCGTGGGTCAAGCACGTTGATTACGTCTTTCAGGCTGTAACCGTATTTCGCAAGGAGATCACGCAGCTTAGTCTCAAACTCAATTTCTTTTTTAAGATCAGCGTCACCTTTTAGCGCTTCCAACGCCTTGAGTTGTTCTGCGAGATGTCTTTCTAATTGGCGGTATTCTGCGAGCTTGGACATGGACATTCTCTTTGGACGGTTGGTGAAGGTCTTTATGAAATAATATCTCAGATTTATAGATGGATAATCTAGCGATGATCATCACTGCGTGCAGAATCAACCTTAATCTGGCCCGATTCACCTAACGTGCGGTATTGCTCACGAAGTTTTCTGAGTTCACTCGATCCCATTTGCTCCAAACCGAGCGTGGCATTCTGCGCATCGTGAGTAGCTCGTATAAGCTCATCAATCTTCAGATGCAGGATGTCGTTGTCACGGTTCTGGGTGTTCTGAATCAGGAACACCATCAGGAAAGTAATGATTGTGGTCGACGTATTGATGATGAGCTGCCATGTATCGTTGTAGTGGAAGTATGGGCCGGTCGCCGCCCAGGCGATGATCAACAAAATTGCGCTCAAAAACGTCTTCGGGCTGCCAGCCCAATTGGATAGCGATTGGCAGAAAAGGGAAAATCTCATAACACACACTCTGGATGAACACAGTCTGTTGACCGCATAGAAGCCAGAAATACTTTATTACATTTTAACCGTCTGTCGGTTTCGAGTTTCCCGCACGGCCTTCCTTCAGCACTAACAAAATTTGAACGCCTGATTCCACCGACTGGTCATTTCTTCATGCAGCCCACATGCGTGGACATGCAAATGACGCGTCTCGACACCGAGACTTATACAGTGGAGAGGAGAAATAAGATGGCTAGAAAAACTGTTGAAGACCTGTTTATCCACGAACTTTCCGATATTTATAGCGCTGAGAAACAGATCACTCGCGCCCTCCCCCGCATGGCACGCGCGGCGACCAATCCTCTCTTGGCTGAAGCCTTCAATGCGCACCTGGAGGAAACCCAAGGACAGATTGAGCGGATTGACCAGCTCGTCGAATTGACTGGCTTAAAGCTCAAGCGCATGAAGTGCGTAGCGATGGAGGGACTGGTCGAAGAATCGAAAGAGCTTTTGGAGGAAATCGAGAAAGGTGCCGTTCTCGATGCGGGACTTATTGGCGCCGCGCAAAAGGTCGAGCACTACGAGATCGCCAGTTACGGCACGTTGATCGCTATGGCGAAGCACTTGAACTTGACTGATGCTGCCAAGCTCCTCAGCGCAACACTTGCCGAAGAGAAAGCTACGGACGACAAACTGTCGAAGATCGCCGAGCAAGGTGGTAATCAAGCGGCAACCATGGAATCAAAGTAACGCACGACCTGGTGACATGGGCGAAGTTGTGAAAACAACATCGCCCTTTTTTCTACAGCGTTCTTTAAGAGACTCTTCCCCCTCACCTTGGCTGTTCGCCGCCGCCAGCGGCCTCAGCGCGCCCCGTGGACGCATGCATAACATGTCAGCAGCACGGACGCGCTGGACGCCAACACCGACGTGCGACGAAACCTTTCGTGGCTCATAGGTAAGTGCTGGCAGTGCTAGCCGCGTTTCATTTGCGGTGATCAACATTCAGCTAATGCACAAGCATTCGCCCTATCCCTTCCCGTCAGAAAAAGACGATATCTCGGGAAAATTAATCGTAAACGTTGTGCCCTCGTCGGCAGTCGAGTGCACAGCGATATCGCCACCATGGGCCAAAGCGATTTCCCGGACTATGAAGAGGCCAAGCCCCACGCTACGGTTCTGACTATCCTGGTCTGAACCACGGGTCATCGGTTCGAAAAGCTTGGATCGAGCGGACTCAGGAATCGCCGCGCCGAAGTTGTGAACCGAAATGCTTGCACGGTTAATATCAAGGCTGGAGATGACAGTAATCGGTTTTTTCTGGTCGCCGTACGCCGCACTGTTGGCGACTAGGTTGCCGATGATCTGTTGTATACGGTCAGCGTCGAGTTCGACATTTCCCCGCCCAACCGTTTGATGCCGAAGATCGACATCTGGAAAGGCAACTCGTAGCTCTGCGACGCTTTTAGCCACTACCGAATGTAGGTCAATGGCTGAACGCGAGACGGATATACCTCGTCCGACTCTAGCTAAAGCAAAATCCAAAAGGTCAGTGATCATTCGATGCGCCCGATCCGTGGAATTGCTGATGTGGTTCAGCATGAGCTTTTCCTTCCCGTCAGGCATTTTCCGACCGAGAATCTCTGCCGCCATTTTGATTGCCGTCAATGGGTTCTTCAGGTCATGGCTGACGATCGCAACCATTTGCTCCGCGAATAACGCGCGACGCTGAGCTTTTTCATAAGCTTTGTTTAGCTTCGTCTGCGCCTGCGACAACGCTGCATCAGCGGCCACTTTATTCGCGAGAAGCTTTTCAGCGAGTTGCTTGGCTTTCAATAGCTCACGTTCGTAGTGATCCCGGTCGGTGGTACAGAACAACGCCAGTTGATAAACAACACCGGACTCATGCTGCTGACGAACGCCATTGAGTAGCATAGAAATTAAGGTCTTATCGCGGTGAACCACATCCAGCTTTACCTCGGCCACCGAGCCCTGCATCTGTATCAGTGGCGCCCAATGTGTTTGGTGGAAAATTCGTCCGCCCATCGTAAGCAGATCTTGAAAGCGCCGGCGCTCCAGGTCGGTTTTCTCCGAACCGATCCAGGTACAGAAAGTTTTATTGGCGCTCAGGATGCTGCCGTCTTCCCGAGTAACGACCAAGCCGCAAGGCGCGTTGTCGAAAAGCGACTGCGAATCGGGAATTAGAGACGGTTCACCGGCCATCGCCGCCTTCCGTCCAGGGCGAAAGGAAGCTGTCCATCGCTTCAGAGCACGCACTGGGCACACTCATGTGCGGACAATGACCAACATTGGAAACTAGACAGAGGGTGCTATTGGGCAGGATCTGATGCAGGTACTCACCTACGGCGACTGGGGCGATGATGTCATCCGTGGATTGCAATATCAGCGTCGGAGTTTCTAAACCGACTACGTCATCCCGGTTATCCGACATGAACGTCACTCGGGCAAATTGCTTCGCGATCTCCGGATCAGTACGGCAAAAGCTGTTCGTCAGCTTCTCACCAAGAGCCGGTTGACCGGGAGCCCCCATGATGACGGGGGCCATGGTGCTAGACCAGCCGAGATAATTGCTATCGAGGGTATCGAGCAATGAGTGGATGTCCTCGAGCTTGAATCCGCCGACGTAATCCCCGGAGTCGACATAGCAAGGTGAAGGGCCAATCATCACGTGAGCAGCGATGCGGTCGCTGTGAGCCCTATCTGCCAATACGCCGATCATGGCACTGACGGAGTGACCGACCACTATGACTGGGCCACTGGCGAACTCATTGATGACTTCAGCCAGATCTTGCGCATAAGCGTCTAACGAACTGTACTTTTCCGAATCATAAGCCGTGAGATCAGACTGTCCCGCGCCGACAAGATCATAAAGAACGACCCTAAATCGATTCGTAAAATGGTCGACGAGGTAACACCACATGGTTTGGTCGCAGCCGAACCCGTGGGAAAAAACGAGAGTTGCCGGGCCATCACCGAGCACGTTCACGTTGTTGCGATGTTGGACGGACATGCATGACGCTCCGGATGGCCCAAAAGAATTTCAGGCGCAGCACGCAGTGTAGCTAGCTAAGCATCGCAGGTCACGAATAGGATCGGTTCCACAAGAATCCCTCTTGAGACCCCGCGCTTTAGCCTTGTCATGAGTCGATATACACACGAAGGTTGATGCAAGCGAACCAGCTTTGCTTTTGGTTCACGCGTAGGGAGCATGTACGAGGCTACAGGTAGTCTTTTGCAGACCATCCTGGCATCGAGGTAGTGGGTGCAACCGCCCCGCTCCTAGCTCGGCACTGGTTGTCGATGTCCTCCATAAAAGCTCGCCATTGATATCTGTCGATCACCCCGATAATCAACAGCGCTTCGCAATAGCCGAGGAGATAAGCATGGCGTTTGTCAAAATCGCTTCGGCTTGAAGCCCTTCGCAAGCCAGCGAGACTTTGTCTGAAATGTGTGATCGCCGCGTCGGTAGTCATAGGCACGGGAGCGCCTCCTGTTCTTTGCAAGTCCAGCGCTGCACATAGGCGTTGCACTCTATAAATACCATTAACAGCTTTGAACTTTCGCGATACGTTCGTTCATTGGACAACTAACTTGCGATCATGTCACGGGCTAATCAGTCGTCGACGTCTGACGCTAGTGAAAGCGGCTGAATCAAATGTGAGCCCTGATTACGAACGTTCCCCACCTCCTTGCCAACCTTGTACCAATGAAAATCTGTAGCGGGCCTGCATTGCTCCATCGCTAGTTCACGAGCTCGCTCAGGTGAGGTATCCGGGTCAATCCATTCACGCGCATGCTCCGGCGATAAGACTAAGGGCTTGCGATCGTGGATATCGACCATGCCTTCATCACTCGCAGCAGTGATGATGACAAAGCCGTCGCGGTCATCCGGTTCTAGGCCTTCGTGCACCTCCGCCAAACCTGCGAAGAACATCGGAATTTGCTCTTTTAGAGTAATAAAATACGGCTGCTTTTTCTTCGGATCTTCTTCGTCCTTTACCCATTCGAACCAGCCGTTCGCCGGCGCGAGTACGCGTCCGTTTGGCCAGAGCTGATTGAAGAACTTGCCGGTGATGACGGTCTCGACTCTGGCGTTTATCGGGTCGGGACGCTTACCCTTCGCCCAGAACGGAGCCCATCCCCATTTGACCTTATCAATGCTCAGGCCCTCTTCCACCGGCCGGATGATTTCGACCCGCGTCGACGGCGCGACGTTGTATCGCTCAATGGGCCAAAGGTCATAGCCATTGATAACTAGCTGCTTTGGCGCAAGCACCTTGAGGTAGTGATCCATCGATTCGTAGATCGAGTAGCGTCCGCACATGCTGTCACCCGTCGAAATGTCGTGCCTATGAGATTGACCGCAAGCGAACCAAATCGTTAACTGTATGCATGTACAGTTAACCTCCTAAGGCTTGCATCATGAGCATCACCCTCCTCGGCCCACTCGCTACTGGCGGTCAGCAGCTGCCCCTTTATTCATCCAAGGTACCGGCGGGCTTCCCTTCCCCTGCGGCTGACCACATCGAAAAGCACATTTCCCTGGATGAGCTGTTCGATATCAGGGCGCCGCACGTGTATCTGGTGAGGATTGATGGGGATAGCATGCAGGGCGCGGGCATCTATTCCGGGGATATGGTGATCGTCGATCGGAGCATCGAAGCGGTCAGTGGCGATATCGTTATCGCCGCGTTGAATTCGGAGCCCTTCTGCAAGCGCCTGCTTCTGCGCGAGAACGCCGTGTTGCTTGTGTCAGAGAACCCAAAATATCCGGCTAGACATGTCATGGAAGGCGATGAGCTTGTGATCTGGGGCGTTGTGAAATACAGCGTGCGCGATCATGACAATACGTGAGCCTGTCTTCGCCCTGATCGACTGCAACTCGTTTTACGCGAGCTGCGAGCGCGTCTTTAGACCCGACCTCGCCAAGACACCTATCGTGGTGCTGTCCAACAACGACGGCTGTGTGATCGCGCGTAGCTACGACGCCAAGCCGTTCGTAAAAATGGGGCAGCCGTACTTCCAGATCAAAGGCCATCTACGCCGGCATGGAATCGTGGCCTTCAGCAGTAACTACGCTCTGTACGGCGACATGAGCGAGCGCGTCATGACTATCATCGAATCGATGGTGCCAGCGCTTGAGGTCTACAGCATTGATGAAGCATTTGCTGATTTGACTGGCATGCCTGGAGATCTGTCCGCGTTTGGCAGGCACATGCGCTCCACCCTTCTCAAGCGCACAGGCATTCCAGTCGGGGTGGGGATCGCGCGCACGAAGACACTGGCGAAGCTCGCCAACCACACAGCCAAACGGCTGCTCGATATCACCGGCGGCGTAGTGGATCTGTGCGATCCGTTCAAACGAGACTGGACGTTGCGCAACACCGATGTCGGCGAAGTCTGGGGCATTGGCAAGCGCATGAAGGCTCATCTGGAAGCGATGGGCATCAAGACCGCCATGGACTTGGCGAAAGCCGATCCATGGATGCTTCGCCAGAAATTCAGCGTGGTGATCGAGAAGACTGCTCGCGAGCTGGCCGGTACACCATGTCTAGAATTAGGGGAAGCTGACCCACCCAAGCAAGAGATTTGCTGCAGCAGAATGTTCGGCATGCGGCTCACGCAGATTGAGCCGATCAAGGAAGCGGTCGCTACCTACACCCAACGCGCGGCGGAAAAACTGCGAGCGCAAAATTCGCTATGTAAGAAAATCCGCGTGAGCATTCGTACCGGCATGTTCAACCCCGAGGAAGCGAAGTACGCGAACGGCGCTCTGGTTGAATTACCGTATCCGACCAATGACGTCAGGCTCATGACAAAGGCTGCCACCGAGGCAGTCAATCGCCTCTTCCGGCCGGGATTCAAGTACAGCAAGGCTGAGGTTCTACTGATGGATCTCCGTCAGCCCGGCGAATTCACCGATGACCTGTTTGCGCATTCGCAGCCTGTGATGGCGGACAAGGTGATGAGTGTTCTGGATGAGATCAATGGCCGCTGGGGAAAGGGAGTGTTGCGTTTAGCCAGCGTGCCTGCAGCGCCTGGTTGGGAGATGCGTCGGGAGCTGATGAGTCAAAGTTACACGACGAAGTTAGATCAGCTATGGACGGTGAGAGCAAAGTAGCGACCACGAGATGGGCACTTACAGCCGCAGAAATGAGCAGCCTTGAACGGCTGCTCACGGCCAAAAGCCGCCATCCATCAATGACCGTTGTCAACCCATTGCGAGAGTTCAGACATTCGTGATCTGTTCTAATATAGTGTCCGGGTAAAAGATAAGGAGTCTTCTCGATTCGATAGGATGAGGTCGATACCGAATGTCTCAGCTTGGCGCAGGGGAGTCGAGAAGCTTCGATTTAGTTGTGAGGATTACTGCTATTTGGGCATGCTCCTCGTGGATCCAATGATTCAAAAACCTTAGTGAAACATTTGTTTCGTCTTTATCTAAATGGAAGTTGCGAGGTTAAGGTGCTGACTGATATTGGGTTTAATGAAGCTATTGCGGATGACGATGCCGTAGCGATTATTGTAGGGCCTAACGGATCTGGAAAGAGCTTTTATTTGCTAGATATTGCGAAGGAATACCGACAAAGAAGAAGTGTCACGGTTCTTTCAAACACGCCCTATGGCCGTCTAAATAGTTTGAAGGGCGTAAATAAATTTTCAGTCGGACGGTTCGGTGCATCACCCAAGAAAATGATCAAAGAAGCTGTGCTTGAGGCTCTTAAACGAGAGGATTCTGCT
>NZ_WBRZ01000339.1:0-5171 GCF_008923895.1 Pseudomonas sp. GXM4 | reverse complement strand
TCGCGAGCAAGCGCGCTCCCACAGGGGTTTCTGATTTCAAATTGAAATCAGCACTTGACCATTCAGCTGGATGATAAGCATTATCATTCGCTCGAAATGGATCAGGTCCTCCCGTGAGTCAATCGCGCTTCAACCACGTCTTCCTCGCCCAGCGCACGTCCCTGCTGCGCACGCTGGAACGGATGGTCAACAATCACAGCACCGCTGAAGACCTGTTGCAGGAGACCTACCTGCGCGTGACCCGGGCGTTGAGCGAACGGGCCATCGACCACCTTGAACCCTTTGTCTTCCAGACCGCGCGCAATCTGGCGCTGGATCATTTGCGTGCGCGCAAGATTCATGCGCGGACCATGGTCGATGACGTGCCTCAGGACGTAGTACAGAGCATCGCCGCGCCGGCCAGCAGCGCCGAAGACGCCGCCCATGCCGAACAATTGCTGGAGCGTTTGAACGTGAGCCTCAGCCAACTCAGCCCGCGTCAGCAGCAGATCTTCATCCTCAGCCGTTTGCACGGGCACAGCTATCAGGAAATCGCTGATGAACTTGATGTTTCGCTGAGCACCGTGCAGAAGGAACTGAAACTGATCATGTCGATCTGCATCGGCGTTGCCGAACGACATAACGGCAGCGGCAAGTTTTGAGCTGCGAGCTACAAGTAAAAACAAAAAGCAGTATTGCATCCGGCTTGCAGCTTGCAGCTTGAAGCTAGAAACTGCTTCGCCAGAAGCCCTGAGGAACCACCGTGACGGACACCCACCGCTCGCCTTCGCCCGATTCGGCGCGGGACGCTGCAGCTGCAATGGACCAGGCGCTGGACTGGCTCATCGTGCTCGGCAGCCCGGATGAGGAACAGACCCGGCAATTTCATGCCTGGCTGGCGGCTGATCCGTTGAATGCCGAGGCGTTCGCCAAGGCCCAGGCGATCTGGGACGGCCCGCAAGTCGCACTGTGCGCCGAGGCTCTAGCAGCAAAACCGGTAAAAATCACTTTTCTCAAACGCTTGCGCCCGCACTGGAAACCGCTGGCTACCGCTGCGGTGCTGATCCTCGGGCTGTTCAGTTTCAGCAACCTGCCGATGCGCATTCAAGCGGATCACCTCACCGTGGTTGGCGAGCGTCAGCGGCTGCAACTGGAGGACGGCTCGAAGGTCCTGCTCAATACCAACTCGGCGTTTTCCAGCACCATCAACGATCAACAGCGCGTGGCCCGGCTGTTTCAGGGCGAGGCGTTTTTCGAGATCGCCAGCGGGCGCAATCAGCCGCTGGAGATCGACGCAGGTCCGGTAACGGCCAGCGTCCACGACACCGCATTCGCCGTGCGCTACCTCGACGGGGTCGCGCAAGTGAATGTGCAACGTGGCGATGTCGATCTGCGCGCCACCCACAACGATGCCCGGGTGCGCCTGCGCGCCGGGGAAAGCATTCGCATCGGCCCCAACGGTTTTGATCGTCCGGCCAAGCTCGACGCCAATGCCGATCTGGCCTGGGTTGAAGGCCGCCTGGTGTTCGAGAACTGCCCGCTGAATCAGGTGCTGGCCGAGCTGCGCCGCTACTACCCGGGCTGGATCATCAACAACAACGAGCAACTGGCCGACGTCGCCGTCACCGGCAATTACCGTCTCGACCAGCCGCTCGACGTGGTCCGCTCCCTCGCCCACATCACCTCGGCGCGCCTGCAGGAATTCCCTGCGCTGGTGATTCTGAACTGAATGAGAATTATTTTTACTCGATAGCCAATGGCAGTACGTCTCGTTATAGCCAATGCAATTGATTCGCATCTAACCATGCCGATCAGCACCTATAAAGATTCGTGCGACACGGAGCGCTATCGATGTCCTCACGCCTTACCCGCCAGACTTCCTCCCCTTCCCGCGTACTGTCGCTGCTGACTGCGGCCATCCTCATGGCTGGCACCGCACCGCTGCTGGCGGCCACCGAGCAACCGACACGCAACATGGGCGATTACGCCTTCGCCATCGGCCAGCAACCACTGGTTTCGGCATTGAATGCCTTTACCGCCGTGACCGGTTGGCAGGTCGGTTTGCCGGCCGAGTTGGGGCAGAACGTGTCGTCGCCGGGCGTGCGCGGTTCGCTGCCGCCGGAGAAAGCCCTCGAGCGCCTGTTGGTGGGGACCAACCTGAGCTTTCGCAAACTGAGCAACAACAATGTCGTTCTGGAAAAACGCAACAGCAGCGGCACGCTCAATCTCGATCAAGTGACCATCAGCGCCACTCGCCAGGAACAGTCGGTCAACAGCGTGCCCTCGACGGTCAGCGTGCAGGATCGCCAAGCGCTTGACCGCAACAACGTCAACACCATCAAGGATCTGGTGCGCTACGAGCCAGGCGTTTCCGTTGGCGGTGCCGGTCAGCGTGGCGGCATCAGCGGCTACAACATTCGCGGTATCGACGGCGACCGCATCCTGACTCAAGTCGATGGCGTGGAAATCCCCAACGGCTTCTTCAACGGCCCGTATGCCAAGAGCCAGCGCAACTACGTCGACCCGGAAATCGTCAAACGTGTGGAAATCCTCCGTGGCCCGGCCTCGGTGCTGTACGGCAGCAACGCCATTGGTGGCGCGGTCAGTTACTACACGCTGGACGCCGACGACATCATCAAACCGGGCAAGGGCGTCGGCGCGCGTCTGAAAAGCGGTTACAGCTCCGCCGACGACAGCTGGCTGAAATCCGCCACCGTCGCTGGCCGCAGCGGTGAGTTCGACGGCTTGCTGCATTACAGCCAGCGCGACGGTCACGAAACCGAGTCCTTCGGCGGCAACAACAGCACCGGCCTTGCGCGCACCGCCGCCAACCCGGAAGACGTGCGCGCGAGCAACGTCCTGGCCAAGCTCGGCTGGAACTACAACGACGATTCGCGCCTGGGCCTGACCTACGAAAAGTACAAGGATGATCGCGACACCGATCAGAAAAGCGCCTACGGCGGCCCGTATTTCAACGGCGCGCCGACCATTCCGAGCAGCGTCCTGCCCGGCGGCATGTACCAGTGGCGCACCGGCAACGACACCATCACCCGCGAGCGTTTCGGTATCGAACACTCGTTCGCCCTCGACAGCCTGCTGGTCGATAACGTCAAGTGGAGCCTCAACCACCAGATCGCCAAGACCGACCAGAGCACCGAGGAGTTGTACTACCCGATCACCCGTAAAGTGCTGCGTACCCGCGACACGATCTACGAAGAAAAACAGTGGGTGTTCGATGCCCAACTGGACAAGGCCTTTGCCATCGGTGACACCGATCACCTGCTGACTTACGGCACCACGATCAAACAGCAGAAAGTCACTGGTTCACGCAGCGGCGACGGCACCTGCGTGGCCGTCGGTCGCGGCTGCACGGCGATTGGCGCGACCAGTGCGGCGGACGTGCTGGCCAAGGCCTCTGATTTCCCCGATCCGACCATCAACACCTACAGCCTGTTCGCCCAGGATCAGATCAGCTGGAACGACTGGACCTTCCTGCCGGGTCTGCGCTACGACTACACCCAGCTCAAGCCGCACATCACCGAGGAATTCCTCAACACCGTGAATGCCGACGGCCAGGGCACGGTCAGCGACAAGAACAAGACCTGGCACAAAGTCTCGCCAAAATTCGGCCTGACCTATGCACTGACGGACAACTACACCTGGTACGGCCAGTACGCCGAAGGCTTCCGCACGCCGACGGCGAAAGCCCTGTACGGGCGTTTCGAGAACAACACCACCGGCTACACCGTAGCGCCCAACTCCGACCTCGAGCCGGAAAAGAGCAAAGGCTTCGAAACCGGCCTGCGCGGGAATTTCGAGCAGGGTTCGTTCGACATCGCGGTGTTCTATAACAAGTACCGCGACTTCATCAACGAGGACGCGGTCAAGCCGGGCGACGATCAGTTGACCTTCCAGAGCAACAACATCAAGCGCGCCACCATCAAGGGTGCGGAAGTCAAAGGTCGCTTGAACCTGGATGCGTTCGGCGCGCCGCAAGGCCTGTATACCCAAGGCTCGATCGCCTACGCCTACGGTCGCAACAACGACAGCGGCGAGCCGATCAACAGCGTCAACCCGCTCACCGGCGTGTTCGGTCTCGGTTACGACCAGGACAACTATGGCGGTCTGCTGAGCTGGACCGTGGTGAAGAAAAAGGACCGCGTCGACGACAGCAATTTCAAATCGCCGGACGGCGTCAGCAGTCAGTTCAAAACCCCGGGCTTCGGCATTCTCGATCTGGCCGGCTATTACAAGGTGACCGACGACGTCACCGTCAGCGGCGGCGTCTACAACCTGACCGACAAGAAGTACTGGCTGTGGGATGACGTGCGCGGTTACGACAGCGTTGGCGAAGCCTCGGTGACGCAACCGGCCAACCTCGATCGGCTGACCCAACCGGGACGCAACTTCGCGATCAACCTGATCTGGGACATCTGATCCGCCCGGCCTCACTGCGCGTGTTCTCGCTGCGCAGTGAGGTTTTTTTACTGTCCGCCGCCCGCCCGTACGTCTTGTTATCAAGCGCCTCATTTATCAAGGACACCCCATGACTGCCTCGGAAAAAACCCTGCGTTCGCAACGCCTGAACCAGATCACCCATGAGCCGCACAGCAAACTCGATGCCCTGGTCAAAGCCCACGCACCATTCGAAACCCGCGCCAGCTTCGCCCGTTTCGTCGTTGCGCAATACCTGTTCCAGGCGGAACTGGTCGAGCTGTACAACGATGCCGAACTGACCGCGATCGTCCCGGATCTGCCGGCCCGTTGCCGCGCCGAAGCGGCCAGGGCTGACCTCGCCGACCTCGACACCCAAGTCCCGGCGCCGGTGGCCGGCGCGCTTAAAAACCCGAGCAAGGCGCGGGCGCTGGGCTGGATCTTTGTTTCCGAGGGTTCCAAGCTCGGCGCGGCGTTCCTGATCAAGCGCGCGGTGGCGCTGGAGTTGAGCGAAAGCTTCGGTGCCCGGCATCTGGCTGAACCGCAAGGTGGCCGCGCCGAGGGCTGGAAAAGCTTTGTGCGCACCCTCGATGCGTTGCCGTTCACGGCAGAGGAAGAAGCGGAAGTTGAGCAAGGTGCACTGGATGCGTTCAACCGCTTTACCGTGCTGCTGGAACGGGCTTATGCCATAGAAGCCGAAGTGGCCTGAAGTAAATCTTATCCCCTGTGGGAGCGAGCCTGCTCGCGAAGACGGCAGC
>NZ_WBRZ01000338.1:0-5189 GCF_008923895.1 Pseudomonas sp. GXM4 | reverse complement strand
AATCTTCGTTGTCCCAAGCGTTGATCTGACCTGGGCGAGCGATGTACGGCGCGTCCGGGAACATCTCTTTCAGCTCCGGCACCAGCGGGCCGTTCGGGCCTTGTTCGAAGCTGGTGGTGAGGATGGTTGGCAGGTCGAAGAACTTGGCCAGATCCGCCAGCGCCAGCACGTTGTTCTTGAACTCGTTCGGCGAGAAGTCCTGCACCAGCGAGATCAGACCGGTCTGGTGGTCAACCAGCAGCACGATAGCGTCATCTTTGTTCAGGCGGTTGTAGGTTGGAGTGGTCATGGTGTGCGTCCCTTTTCAAGTTTGGAGTTTTGTTGTTGCGTTCAAGTTGGGTACAGATTACTGACGCACAGCAAAGGGATAAATCGCTTGAAAAGGGTTACACCGTCCACTCAAACCGGACAATCCACTTCAATCGTAGAACGGCTCAACCAACGCGCGACTACCGACAAAGAAACTGTCCGCCACCAGGCGCAACGGTTGCAGATCCAGGTCGCTGTCCTTGTCGCTGATCAATTGCTGGAAGTGGCGGTAGACCGCTGCGTACTCGCCCTCCTCCGACACACTTTGGCGCACGCCGTCGATGCTCAGCACCGCGCCGCCATTGTCCAGGCGCAGGATGCCTTCGACGCAGCGGATTTCGATGCTCCACAGTTCATCGTGGCCATGGTCGAAGTCGAACTCGGCGCGTACGTCGAGCTGATGTGCATCAGACATTTTGATCGAGGCGGCAATCGGCGACTGGCAGTTGCTCGGCACGCGCAGTTCGGCGGCTTCGACAAACAGCGGCAGCGCCAGCAGGTGGGTGATGATCGACAAAGCGTTGATGCCCGGATCGAATACGCCGAGGCCGCCCGGCTGCCAGATCCATGCCTGACCCGGATGCCACTTGCGCACGTCTTCCTTCCAGTCGATCCGAACGCTTTGCAGGGTGCGGCTGGCCAGCCAGTCGCGGGCGGCGGCGATGCCCGGTGCATAGCGCGAGTGCCAGGCGAACAAAGCGCTGATGCCTTGGTCGGAGACTTGATCGACCAGGGCCATGGCCTCGCCCAATGTTGCACAGGGCGGTTTTTCCACCAGCACGTGCTTGCCGGCCGCCAACGCCTGTTGCACCAGCGCGAAGCGCCCTTGTGGCGGCGTGCAGAACGCAATTGCGTCGACAGTCGGGCCGTTTTCAAGCAGTTCGCCCAGCGACTGGAAGTTCTCCACCCCGGCGCAAGGTTTGCCCTGGGTAGCGACCGCCACCAACTGGAATGCCGGGTTGGCGAGGATGGCGGGGACGTGTTGATCTTGGGCGATCTTGCCGTAGCCCACCAGGCCGAGACGAATCGGTTGCATTACAGACTCCTGTTGTTGTTTTGGTCTTTGCAGCGCAGCGGCAAGAGTACGTGTTTCTGCGCCCGCCTCCAATCGTCATACTATTTAAATCAAAGTTTGGTCGCGGCGAACGCATGGCTTATTCGTCATTTCTTCTTACACCTTTTGTCGTCCAATCCCGCACCGCGCGGCGATCGGCAGCCGGCGATCAGCCTCAGTTTGCTATCATGCGGCGCTTTTACGGTTAACCCCTCGCCAGTCCTGCCGACTGGCGGGCTGCAAAAGGCGGTATTAGATGACGGCTTTGTTGACTCGCCGCAAGGTACTTGCGGGAATGGGCGTGCTCGGGCTCGGCCTGCTCGCCGGTTGCGATACCCGTGGCCAACTGTCGTACAAGTACGGCAAGGATCTGAGCGACAAGATCCTCGGACGCACCTTCAAGCTGAAGAATCCCGAAGGCGAAACCATGTCGCTGTCGAGCTTTCGCGGGATGATGCCGATGATCTTCTTCGGCTTCACCCAGTGCCCGGCCGTTTGCCCCACCACCCTGGCGCGCGCCGCGCAGATCAAGAAACTGATGGGCCGCGACGGCGATCGTTTGCAAGTGGTGTTCATCACCCTCGACCCGGAACGCGACACGCCGCAGATCCTCGACGCCTACGTCAAAGCCTTCGACCCGAGCTTCGTCGCGCTGTACGGCACGCTTGAGGAAACCAAGGCCACCGCCAAGGAATTCGACGTGTTCTACGAGAAAGTCCCGGCCGGCGACACCTACACCATCTCCCATACGTCCACCAGCTACGTCTACGACTCGCGTGGTGAGTTGCGCCTGGGCCTGTCCACTTCGCTGACAGCCCAAGAGTGCACGGAAGATTTGCTTACTGTTATGGAGGTCTGCTGATGCATCCCGTTCTGAATCACCTCAAACGCACCGTATGTGCACTGTCCCTGCTCGGCCTGGCCTTCCAGGCGTCGGCGCAGACCAAAGTCGACGACGCCTGGGTCCGTGCCACTGTGCCGACCCAGTCCGCCAGCGGCGCGTTCATGACCGTCACTGCCGACAGCGACAGCAAGCTGCTCAGCGTTGCCTCGCCAGTGGCCAAGGACGTTCAGATTCATGAAATGAGCATGAAGAACGATGTGATGACCATGGGCCCGGTGAAGTCGGTTGAGTTGCCTGCCGGCAAAGCCGTGAGCTTCGACCCGAACGGCTACCACGTCATGCTGATGGGCCTGACCGGTCAGTTGAAGGAAGGCGAAAACGTGCCGCTGACCCTGACCGTGGAAAACGCCAAGGGCGAGAAAGAAACCATTGAAGTCAAGGCACCGGTCCGCGCGCTGACCAACATGGGCGGCCACGATCACAGCAAGATGCATTGATCGCTGACTGAAAGACTGTTCGCCTGACAGAAAAACGGGGCGGCCTGATCGATGATCAGGCCGCCCCTTTTTTTTGATGTGTGCAGAATCAACGCTTGCGGGCCAATGCGTTGCGCACGCTTTCCGGTGACATCCCTGAGCTGGAACGGGTCATGGGTTCAACGACGGTCGCCTTGGCCAACTGTTCCTTGCGCTTCGTTACCTGACGCCAGTGGTAAGCGAAATATCCGACTGCTACCACGATCCCCAACCAACCGAACACCGAACTCACGAAGAACCACAGCGCCAGTGTGACCCACACGGTTTTCGAGTTGAACAACTTCAAACTGTCGTCGGCAGGCACCGGTTCGACCGGCGTCTGTGGCGCCTCCGGTACTTTCTGCATCCCCTGCAGATCAAAGCGCAGCGCGAAGTCCGCCCCGGGCACAGGCACCTCGATCTGATTGCCTTCAGCACGATGCACGCGAATTTCGCCATCGACGAGCGAGACGGAGCTGAAACTGATCTGGGTGTCACAGCGAATCTCGCCGTTGACCAGGGTCACGACCGTTCGTTGTGAGTCAGCGGGAGTGTCGCGCATGTCGATTCCTTGAGCGTTCCACGCCGGACGACGTGCGAAGGGAAAATCCGTTGGAGGCAAATGCTACTGAGTGGCTAATACGCTGTCCAGAAGCGTGAACCCGGCTGCAAGTTATCCGGCTCGAGCGTGTTCGAAGTAACCAGCCTGATGGAAAGCGTGCTTTACATCTGAAACAACATCAGCAACCATGTAAAGGGTCTTTTACATAGGAAGTGAAGAATGAACCGGTACCACCTCGAATTGGGCGCAGCATTAATCCTCTACATGCTGGTGCTGACAGCATCATTGATTGCCTCGCAATACCTGATGGATGCGCACCTCGTGCTGCGCTCGGCCGTCGCACTGACGCCGATCATTCCGGCGGCCCTGATGTGCTGGGCCATCGTGCGGAACATGCGGCGCATGGACGAAATGCATCTGCGCATCCAGTTCGAAGCCTTGGGGTTCGCCTTTGCCGCCTCGGCATTGGTGACCTTCAGCTACGGTTTTCTGGAAAACGTCGGCGCCCCGCATATCCCGTGGACGTGTGTGTGGCCGGTAATGGGGCTGATGTGGATTGTCGGCCTGCACATTGCGCGACGCCGCTACCAATGAAAAACCGTCTCAAGGAATTGCGCGCCGAGCGCAAGTGGTCGCAGGTCGATCTGGCCGAACGCCTGAACGTGTCGCGCCAGACGATCAACGCCATCGAAAACGAACGCTACGATCCGAGCCTGCCATTGGCGTTTCAGGTTGCCCGGGCGTTTGAGCTGCCGATTGAGAGCATTTTTGATGATGGCGAATCTTGAATGGCAAAAGGGGCAACACACGTTGCCCCTGTTCGATCAACTCCCCGCACCACCATGCGCTTCTTCAAAGAAGTAATCCTTCCAGCTCCCCGCCTTGTTTTTCAGCACGCCCAATTCCTGCAATTTCTCGGCGTAGATGAACGTGCGGTGCGGCACAACGGTGAAGTCGATTTCCGGGTCTTTGACGATTTGCTCGACCAGGGCCAGCGGCAGTTTCGATTGCTCTACACGAATGTAGGCTTGGGCGGCGGCGGGCTTGTCGGCCTTGATGATCTTCTCGGCTTCGGCCAGTGCGTCGTAGAACGCCTTGTAGGTTTTCGGGTTTTCGTCGTGGAATTTTTCCGTGGTGTAGAGCACGTTGAACGTCGCCGGGCCGCCGAGGATGTCGTAGGAGCTCAGCACTTTATGCACGTTGGGGTTTTGCAGCGCTTGGTACTGGAACGGTGGGCTGGAGAAATGCGAGTTGATTTCCGAGCCGCCGGCAATCAGCGCAGCGGTGGCGTCCGGGTGCGGCAGGCTGACTGAAATGTTGTCGAACTTCTTGAACTGCTCGTCTCCGAATTCCCTGGCGGTTTCAATCTGCAGGGTGCGCGACTGGAAACCCACGCCAGCGGCGGGCACGGCGATACGATCCTTGTCGCTGAAGTCTTTCAGCGTTTTGATGTTCGGGTTGTTGGTCAGCAGGTAATTGGGCATCGAGCCCAGCGCGGCGATGGCTTTGACGTTCTGTTTGCCCTTGGTGCGATCCCACACGGTGAGCATCGGCGGCACGCCGGCCGAGACGACGTCCAGCGCTCCGGTGAGCAGCGCCTCATTCATGGCCGTAGCGCCGGAAATGCTGTTCCAGTCGACCTTGATCTCCAGGCCCTGGGCCTTGCCGTGTTTCTCGATCAGCTGTTGATCGCGCACGACATCGAGGATTAGATAACCGATACCGAATTGCTGGGCGATGCTGATCTTGCCCTCGGCCCGGGCGCCGCTGCTGAACAGCGCGCCCGCTGCCAGAGTTGCGGCCAACAGAGTCAGCGCAGAACGTTTGAACGGTGTGGCCATGACAACCTCGTAGCATGGGTGGGCTGAAAGGCCTGACTTTATAGCTATAAAAAACATAAATTAA
>NZ_WBRZ01000337.1:0-5190 GCF_008923895.1 Pseudomonas sp. GXM4 | reverse complement strand
GAGCAGGCTCACTCCTGAAAGGGATATGCGGCGCTCATTGACCGAGTGCGGCCAGCCATTGTGGGATGCGCCGCTCCAGGTAATACCCGGGCCTGCGCACCGAGCCGTCGACGAAACCGACATGACCGCCACGCGCCTGCAATTCGAACCGGGTGCAGGCTGACAACTCGTCGGCTTGCGGCAGGCTGTGGGGAAATACGAACGGATCATCCGCTGCCTGAATGATCAGCGTCGGCGTGCGGATCTCGCCGAGGTAGTAGCGGCTCGAGGCGCGGCGGTAGTAATCCTCGGCGTCATTGAAACCGTGCAATGGCGCGGTAACCCGGCCGTCGAAATCCCAGAATGTGCGCATGTTTTCCAGCGAGCCGAGCGCGGCCAGTTTCGCCAGGCCGTCTTCGCGCCCGTCATGCTGGAACTGACGCTGCTTGTTCCTGATGTAGGCGACCATCTCTCGCATGAAGTGCGCCTGATACACCCGCGAAAACCCTTGGCCGATACGATCGGCACATTGATCGAGACGGAACGGTACCGACACCGCCACCGCGCCGAGCACACCGCTGTTGCTGCCGGTTTCACCCAGATGCTTGAGCAGCACGTTGCCGCCCAGTGAATAGCCGACCGCGTACAACGGCGCCAACGGTCGTTTGGCGCGCAGGTGCTGGATGGCTTCGGCAAGGTCTTCGCTGGCGCCGGAGTGGTAGCTGCGCGGCAACAGATTCGGCTCGCCGGAACAACCGCGCCAGTTCAGCGCGACGCTGGCCCAGCCCTGCTCGGCCAAGGCCTTTTGAATGCCCGCCACATAGGGCGAATTGGATGAGCCGGTCAAACCGTGCAGCACCAGTACCAACGGCGCCTCGGCGCTGTGCGGGCCGTGCCAGTCGAGGTCGAGGAAGTCGCCGTCCTCGAGCCACAGGCGTTCGCGTTCGCGCTCGATGTGCACGGTCTTGCGCCACAGCGGCCCCCACAGGGTTTGCAGATGCGGATTGCCGAGGCCGAAGGCGGGGATGAAGCGTTCTGGCGAAGGGGGCACGATGATTCTCGATGGGCTTGTGGCGAGGAAGCTCGCCCCCTCGCCGCAGGTTGCTTGCGACCTTGTCAGCCGGCGATGTCCGCCGTGCGCTGCCACAGCGCGTAAAAAACCCGACCGGATTTCTGTTCACGATGCAGGCGCCAGTTGCCCGGCAGGCCCAGCGTCGATGGCGCTGTTTCGCTTTCCGTGTAGATCCACGAATCGGCCGCCAGCCATTGGCGCTCTTCCAGCAAGGTACAAACCGCTGGCAACAGGTTCTGGTTGAACGGCGGGTCGAGGAACACCAGGTCGAACGGCGTCGCGGTCTGGGTTTCCAGGTAGCGCAGCGCATCGGCGGTTTGCACCTGGCCGTTGCTGCAACGCAGGGTGCCGAGGTGTTCTTTCAGGCTGGAAACCGCAACGTTGCTGGCGTCCAGCGCCTGGGCCGTGGCCGCGCCTCGGGACAGCGCTTCGAGAAACAGCGCGCCGCTGCCGGCGAACGGGTCGAGCACTTTCGCCCCTTCGACATAGGGCGCGAGCCAGTTGAACAGGGTTTCACGCACGCGATCCGGGGTCGGGCGCAGGCCCGGTGCGTCGGGGAAGCTCAGCTTGCGGCTGCGCCACTGGCCGCCAATGATGCGCAGCTGGTTCACGCCGTTGTGCACGTTTTGCATAGGTTTTTTCGGTGCTCGAGTGGCCATTAATGCTCCGGAACCCCGAGCGGTTGCTCGGCAGGTTTATCAGATGGGGCCGGTAACGGCTTTTGCGGCACGGTCGGGCCAGCGGTGACGATGACCATTTTCTCCGTGCTCAGGTGTTTGTTCAGCGCAGCGCGGACTTGCTCTACGGTCAGGCTTTGCGACTGACGCATGAAATCGTCGAGATAGCTCAGCGGCAGATTATAGAAGCCCATCGCGCCGAGCTGGCCAACGATGTCGGCGTTGCTCGCGGTGGACAGCGGGAAGCTGCCGGCCAGCTCGCGCTTGGCATCGTCGAGTTCTTTCTGTGTCGGCCCGGTTTTCAGGTAGTCGGCGAGTACGTCCTGCACCAGTTTCAGGGTGCCTTCGCTCATCTCGGCGCGGGTCTGCAGGTTGATCATGAACGGGCCACGGGCCTGCATCGGACTGAACGCCGAATAAACACCGTAGGTCAGGCCACGCTTCTCGCGCACTTCGCTCATCAGGCGCGTACCGAAACCACCGCCGCCGAGGATCTGATTGCCCAGCGACAGCGCGGCGTAATCCGGATCATCGCGATCGATACCCAGTTGCGCGAGCATCAGGTTGGTCTGTTTCGACGGAAACTCGATGTGGTTGACGCTGGCCTTCGGTTCCTGAGGTGCGGCGATTTTCGCCAGTGCCGGGCCTTTCGGCAGGGCAGAGGAGACCTGATTGGCGATCGCCTCGGCTTCGGCTCGCGACAGGTCGCCGACCAGTGCAATCACAGCGTTGCCTGCGGCGTAGGCCTTGGCATGAAACTCGCGCAATTGCGCGACAGTGATCTTCGGCACGCTCTGCGCATTGCCATCGCTGGAATGCGCGTATGGGTGATCGCCGTACAAACGCTTCATCAGCTCCAGGCTGGCGAGTTTGCCGGGGTTCTGTTTCTGGTACTCGAAACCGGCGAGCAGCTGGTTCTTGATGCGCGCGAAGGAGTCGGCGGGGAAGGTTGGTTTGCCGACCACATCGGCGAATAGCTTCAACGCCGGTTCACGCTGCTCGGGTGCGCTGAGGCTGCGCAGCGAAGCCAGCGCCATGTCCTTGAACGCACCGTTGCCGAAGTCGGCGCCGAGGCCTTCAAAGCCTTGAGCGATGGCGCCGACGTCTTTGCCAGCAATGCCTTCGTTGAGCATGGCGTTGGTCAGCACCGCGAGGCCGGGGACGTTGCCATCCTGGCTGCTGCCAGCGGCGAAGATCAGGCGCATGTCGAACATCGGCAACTCATGGGCTTCGACGAACAGCACTTTCGCGCCTTCAGCGGTGTTCCAGGTCTGCACATCAAGCTTGCGGCTGGCCGGGGCCTTGCCGTCGAGTTCGGCCAGCGATTGCAGTTTCTGGCTGGACTTGGCGTTATCCAGTGCTTCGCTGGCCTTGCTGTCAGCGCTTGGCGACAAATAAACCGCTGCGGAGCCGATCACCGCGACAGCAATCAGGCCAAGCAGCATCAGGCGTGGGATTTTGCGCTCACTCATGAGTCGTCTCCAAAGGCAGGACGTGGGCGACGCTGAGACGTTCGCGGGTGAAATACTTTTTCGCGGCGTTCTGGATGTCTTGCGGGGTCACGCTTTCCAGATCGGCCAGTTCGGTGTCCATCAGCTTCCACGACAGGCCGACCGTTTCCAGTTGACCGATCGCGGTGGCCTGGCTGGTGATCGAGTCACGCTCGTAGACCAGGCCGGCGATGACTTGAGCGCGGACGCGTTCCAGCTCTTCGGCAGACGGCGCGGTGGTTTTCAGTTGCTCAAGCAGTTTCCACAAGCCGGCTTCGGCCTGGGCGATGGTCTTTTTCTTCTGCGTATTCGGCGTGGCCGACAGGGTGAACAGGCTGTCGCCACGGGTGTAGGCGTCATAGTCCGACGAGCCGCCAGAGACCAGCTCTTCGCCGCGTTCCAGTTGCGCCGGGATGCGTCCGCTGTAGCCGCCGTCGAGCAGCGCCGAGATGAGGCGCAAGGCGTTGACCGAGCGTTTGTCTTCAGCGGTTGCAATGCTCGGCACGTTGAAGCCAAGCATCAGGCTCGGCAGTTGGGTCTGCACGCGCAGGGTGATCTGGCGTTCGCCGGGCTCGGCCAGTTCCAGCGGTTTTTTCGCCGGTGGCACGTCGCGTTTGGCGACCGGGCCGAAATAACGCTGGGCGAGGGTTTTCACTTCGTCCGGAGTGACGTCACCGACCACCACCAGCGTGGCGTTGTTCGGCGCGTACCAGGATTGGTACCAGTGGCGCAGTTCTTCGACTTTCATACGGTCGAGATCAGCCATCCAGCCGATGGTCGGCGTGTGATAACCGCTGGCCGGGTAGGCCATGGCCTTGTAGCGCTCATAGGCCTTGGACATCGGCTTGTCATCGGTGCGCAGGCGGCGCTCTTCCTTGATGACTTCGATTTCCTTGGCGAACTCGTCGGCCGGCAGGCGCAGGTTGGCCATGCGGTCGGCTTCCAGCTCGAAGGCCACGCCGAGACGATCACGGGCCAGCACTTGGTAATAAGCCGTGAAGTCGTCGCTGGTAAAGGCGTTCTCTTCGGCGCCGAGGTCGCGCAGGATCAGCGAAGCTTCGCCGGGGCCGACCTTTTCGCTGCCCTTGAACATCATGTGCTCGAGCGCGTGGGACAGACCAGTCTGGCCTGGAGTCTCGTAGCTGGAGCCGACCTTGTACCAGATCTGCGAAACGACCACCGGCGCACGATGGTCTTCGCGCACGACGACCTTGAGGCCGTTGTCGAGGGTGAATTCATGGGTCGGTTGCGGGTCGGCCGCCAGGGCCGAAAGGGGCAGGCAGACTGCGCTGAGCAGCAGGCCAGCAGCGCGGCGGGCTAGAGCATTCATTCGTTTTTCAACCTGTTGGGCTGCCCGCTTGGTCTTAGCGTCAGCGGGCGAGAGGTAGGGCGTGTCATTGATCATTACCAGTACCGCGCCGGCGCCTGATAGTGTGCAGGGCAAGGCGCGAGGAGTGTGGTTTGGTTGTTCCAAATAAACTCCGAGCAACGCAGCCCTGCACACTATCAGGCTCGGCCCTCCGGGTGGCGCCTGAAAACGGGCCATACTGCGTTGCAGTCCTTGGCAAGGAAAGCACATTCCCTGCGGCCTGCGCCTTGTCTGGCCCGTTTTCAGGCGGCCACGCGGTACTGGTAATGATCAATGACACGCCCTAGGATACTGATCCGTTTTACTGGCGGCCACGCCTATCAGGTTTCGACACCCGGTCAGGCTGTATGGGTTTGTCGCGGATAGCAGCAGTTTTTCATCTGAACTGCGCGTTTTCGCCGACGATGCCGCTCCAGTCCTTCGTGTTAATTGAAGTTTGAGGTGCCTTCGGTGCCTTGACAAAATGTTGCGCGTGAACAAGCTGGGTGAAACACAGTCTGTTCTGCATCGAATATTTATTTGCCGGGGCGCCCTGTTGGCGCGTCGCTACCGTGAGATAGCCGTCCTCCATGTTTGGTTCCAACGACGACAAGAAGAGCCCAG
>NZ_WBRZ01000336.1:0-5209 GCF_008923895.1 Pseudomonas sp. GXM4 | reverse complement strand
GCGATGAATACAAATCCTGTGGGAGCTGGCTTGCCAGCGATTGGGCCCACCCCGGTCTACAGCGAAAGCCGCACCGCCAGTGCCGCCAACGTCACCAGCAACACCGGCACCGTCAGCACAATCCCGACGCGGAAGTAATAGCCCCAGCCGATGTGGATGCCCTTGCGCTCCAGCACATGCAACCACAACAAGGTCGCCAGACTGCCGATCGGAGTGATCTTCGGCCCCAGGTCGCTGCCGATCACGTTGGCGTAGATCATCGCTTCCTTGATCACGCCGCTGGCCTGACTGGCGTCAATCGACAGCAAGCCGATCAGTACGGTTGGCAAGTTGTTCATGATCGACGACAGCAGCGCCGTCAGCACCCCGGTGCCCATGGCCGCGCCCCACACGCCGTGACCGGCGAACACGTCCAGCCAACCGGCGAGATAACCGGTGAGCCCGGCGTTGCGCAGGCCGTACACCACCAAGTACATGCCCAGCGAGAAAATCACGATCTGCCACGGCGCTTCTTTCATAACCTTGCGCGTGGAGATTTTGTGACCGCGCGCAGCGATGCCCAGCAGCAGCGCGGCACACACCGCCGAAATTGCGCTGATTGGAATGCCCAGCGGTTCGAGGCCGAAGCAGCCGACCAACAGGATCACCAACACCGCCCAACCGGCATAGAACGTCGCCTTGTCGTGGATAGCGGTGTGCGGGTTTTCCAGTTGTTCAGGATCGTAAGCCGCCGGGATGTCGCGACGGAAAAACCACAGCAACATGCCCAGCGTCGCCGCCACGCTGACGAAGTTCACCGGCACCATGACCGCTGCATAACGGTTGAAGCCGATATTGAAGAAGTCCGCAGAAACGATGTTGACCAGGTTCGACACCACCAGCGGCAGGCTCGCCGTGTCGGCAATGAACCCGGCGCCCATGACGAATGCCAGCGTCGCCGCCGGTGAAAAGCGCAGTGCCAGCAGCATCGAAATCACGATCGGCGTGAGAATCAGCGCCGCGCCGTCATTGGCGAACAACGCAGACACCAGCGCACCGAGCAGCACCATGAAGGCAAACAGTTTGCGCCCACTGCCCCGCCCCCAACGCGCCACGTGCAGCGCCGCCCAATTGAAAAAGCCAGCCTCGTCGAGCAACAGGCTGATGATGATCAGCGCGACGAAGGTGCCGGTCGCGTTCCAGATGATCTGCCAGACCAGCGGGATGTCCGTGAGGTGAACGACACCAAAAATCAACGCCAGCACGGCGCCCAACGTTGCACTCCAGCCGACGCCGAGACCTTTGGGTTGCCAGATGACGAGGGTGATGGTCAGCAGGAAAATCAGTGACGCAGCGAGCATTCGCAGGAGCCTTCAACTATCGAAAACGGAATGAAGATCAAAATGTGGGAGCGAGCTTGCTCGCGAAAGCGGTAGGTCAATCAGCAATTTTGCAACGGCTGACGACGCCTTCGCGAGCAAGCTCGCTCCCACAGGTTTTGTGTACGCGGTTATTTCTTGTGTTGCTCGACGAACTGGCCGTACGCATCGATGAATTTCTGCAGGAACGGTTTCACCGAGTCGCTCAGCTTGCCCGCTTCATCAAACGCGTTGCCCGCACCCCCCAGATACGCTTCCGGCTGTTGCAGGCAATGGATATCGAGGAAAACGAATGTCTGACGCAGGTGCTGGTTAGCGCCGAAGCCACCGATGGCGCCTGGCGATACGCTGATCACCGCACCGGGTTTGCCGCTCCAAGCGCTCTGGCCATAAGGGCGTGAACCGACGTCGATGGCGTTCTTCAACGGTGCCGGGATCGAGCGGTTGTACTCGGGGGTAACAAACAGCACCGCGTCGGATGACGCCACTTTCTGACGGAAAGTGCTGTAGGCTGCCGGCGGAGAAGCGCCGTCGATGTCTTCGTTGTACAGCGGCAGCTCACCGATTTCGACAATCTCGAGCTTGAGATTGGCCGGCGCCAGTTCGGCGAGGGCCAGTGCGACTTTGCGATTGATCGATGCTTTGCGCAGGCTACCGACCACTACAGCGACGTTGTAGACATTGCTCATGGATGACTCTCGATGGTCCGTGGGAAGAGTCGCTAGTTATAGATGATCCAGTGGCGCTTTCACCAGTGGTCATTGGTTTTTCCTGCGCGGCGAATATTTTTTTCCTGTAGGAAAACTTACCGAGCTTGGTGACGGTCTACAAAGCCGCAAATCAAGCGTTTTATCTCCAGAGGTTCTAAGCAGATGGCAGCAGTACTCGTCGGTCAGTTTCATGCAAGAGATGCGGAAGGCCGCGTTTATTCCGTGCATGAATTCCAGGAATCGAACCCGTCTGCAGACGGATCCACTGGCTCGGAGCCCATTTACAGACTGGCCATTGGCGATCGGGTCAACAAGGTCAGTGACAGCGAGTTTCTCCTGGTTCAATCAGGCATTACCCTGATTCGCGAACCTGAGCCAACCGTCGCTCAATAACCCAGCGTTATGAGCAGAAGTCATGCGAGCGGACTTGGGGTAGGATTCAGCGTCTGACCCCACCTGCTGAACATGGACTTCACGCATGCGTTTACGCCACATCGAAGTGATTCAGGCGCTCTTGCAGACCGGTCACCTGGGCACCGCCGCCGAATGGCTGCAACTGCCGGTGACCGAGGTCGAAGAGCGTTTGCGCGAAGCCGAGAGTCAGTTGGGGTTCATGCTGTTCGCCAGCGTTCGCGGGCGTTTGCAATCGACCGCCGAAGCGCGCGCCTTGCAAGTGGAAATCGCGCACATTTACGAGGCGCTTGAGCCGGTGCAGCGTCTGGCCAGCAGCCTCAAGCAATACCTCGCCGCGCCCTTGCGCATCATCGGCACCCCGCCGCTGGCCCAGCAATTGCTGCCACAAAGCCTTGCGACTCTGCGTCGGCGCTTGCCGGACGCACCTTGCAGCCTGCTCAGCGCGCCGACTCGCGACATCGTTCGCAGCCTGTTACTGCGCGAAAGCGATCTGGGCCTGAGCCTGCACGATCCCGAACATCCCGATATCCACTGCCAGCCGCTGGCCCAGGGCAAGCTGCAATTGCTCGCTCCGCACGGCTGGCTACAACCGAAACAGAAATACATTTCCCTCGCGGATCTGGCCGGTCAGGCCATGGTCGGTCTCGAAGGGCATGATCCGCTGAGCCCGGCACTGGAAAACAAACTCCAGGCCTTGCGCCCGGCGCCAAGCATTCAGACCCGCGTGCAGACCCATCAGATGATGCGCAGCATGGTCGAGGCCGGCGAAGGTCTGGCCATCGTCGACCCCTTCACCGCGTTGGGCGCCCGCGCCGGTGGGCTTGACGTCTGCCCGCTCTCACCGGCAGTGCCGATCAACCTCTACGCCCTGACCTTCAAACATGCCACGCCGTCGGCGGCGATTCAGACACTGCTGACGATCGTCACGGAACAAGCCGAGGCGATGTTGTCGAGCTGAGTGGTTTTTCCAGCGGATTATCGAACAGGCGATACCAGAACAACGCGACTTCGGCGGTGTGCGGATCGATGCCGCGATAGCGCAACTGGTCGATGCCGCCGATCACATAACCGCAACGCTCATACAGACGACAGGCGCCGAGGTTGTTGTTCTGGGTTTCGAGCATGATGCCCGGCAGCTTCTTCTTGCGACTCCAGAACTGCGCGACATCGAGCAACGCCTTGGCCACGCCGTGGCGACGGGCCGGGGCATGCACCGCCAGTTCATCGATGTGGGCAAAGCCGTTCCAGTTGGTGCTGATCACCAGGTGACCAACCGGCTCGTCGTCCAGGTACGCCATGAAAATCGCACTGTCGGGCGCGTTGTGAAAGGCGCTGAACTCTTCCGGATCAATACCGTAGCACTTGCGGTACGGCACGATCGGCGTCACCGGCCACTGCTCGACCGGCTTGCCGATCACGGCGGCGCCATAGGCGGCCACCTCGAAACTGAAGTCGCTGCCCCAGATATACGGCGCAAAACCTTCGTCGGCGACCCGCACCGACAACCCTGGGTATTTCGGATTCATGACCGGTTGCATACTGGGAAAAGTCCTCATTCCTTGACGCAGCCGACAGTGTCGACCTTGCTGTCGCGATGGATGATTGCCAGCGCAAATTTCAACTCTTTGTACATGAGGCTCAGTGTCCTGAGGCGGCAGATTTGCACCTGACCAGTGCACTCAGGGTAGAGGGTTGCAGCGAATGTGGCGAGGGTGGCAACTTGGCTCCATGTCGCCAAATGCAAAAAATCGCTGCCTTCGGTGTCTCTAACTTGGGAATGCAATCCCTGTAGGAGCTGCCGAAGGCTGCGATCTTTTGATCTTTGATCTTTGATCTTCAGGTTTTCAGACCTGCGCATCAGCCTCGGCAATCTGCGTCCACAACGCCGGCGCACCCGCCGATTTGGCGATGATTTCCAGCCGCACCAGATGCGCCGCCAGTTCTTCTTCAGTCGCCCGGATGATGCGTGCTGGCTGGCGATCGACCGGCAGGCGGCGGATTTCGGTAGCCGAGTTGTCGGCGCCCTCGCCCGTGCCATTGCCATCGGAGGCGTTGCCGGCCAGCGACAGGCTGGTCTGGCCGCCGGTCATGGTCAGGTAGACGTCGGCGAGAATCTCAGAGTCGAGCAAAGCGCCGTGCAGTTCACGGCCGGAGTTGTCGACGCCGTAACGCTTGCACAACGCATCGAGGCTGTTGCGCTGCCCCGGGTGACGTTCCCGAGCCATCATCAGGGTGTCGAGGATCGTGCAGTGCTGGGTGATGTCAGCGCGATCGTGCTGGCCCATCAAGGCGAATTCGTTGTTGATGAAGCCAACGTCGAACGCCGCGTTGTGGATGATCAGCTGTGCGCCCTGGATGAACTCGAAGAACTCGTCGGCGACTTCGGCAAAGCGCGGCTTGCCAACGAGGAATTCGTTGGTAATACCGTGCACACCGATCGCACCCTCGTCGCTCTCGCGATCCGGTTGCAGATAAACGTGAAAATGCCGGCCCGTCAGGCGCCGACCGATCAGTTCGACGCAACCGATTTCAATGATCCGGTGACCATCGGTCACCGGCATGCCGGTGGTTTCGGTATCGAGTACAACGGATCTGGTGGCCATCAGTGCTCAGCTCTCAACGGGTCAATCGGGCAAAGGCGCGGATGTTAACACGCTCGGCGGGGTGTTTCAGTCAGACCGTGGCGGGTCCTTCGCGAGCAGGCTCGCTCCCACACTGAGTGCATTC
>NZ_WBRZ01000335.1:0-5212 GCF_008923895.1 Pseudomonas sp. GXM4 | reverse complement strand
ATGTTGAATGTGCAGACCTCATCGCGGGCAAGCCCGCTCCCACATGGGTCACAGGTGATTTTGAATTTTGTGTGAGGACACCGTTTTGCGCTCTACCGAAGTCGTGATCATTGGCGCTGGCGCCGCCGGCTTGATGTGCGCCCTGACCGCCGCCGGGCGCGGGCGTCAGGTGTTGCTGCTCGACCACGCGAACAAGGCCGGCAAGAAAATCCTCATGTCCGGCGGCGGTCGCTGCAATTTCACCAACATGTACACCGAACCGAGCAATTTCCTCTCGCAAAATCCGCATTTCTGCAAATCGGCGCTGGCGCGTTACACCCAGTGGGATTTCATCGGCCTGGTCGGCAAACACGGCGTGCCGTACCACGAGAAGAAACTCGGCCAGCTGTTCTGCGATAACAAATCCAGCGACATCCTCGGCATGCTCCTTGATGAATGCGATCAGGCCGGCGTCGAGCTGCACCTGGACACCTCGATCCAGGCCATCGAGAAGGTCGACAGCGGCTACCTGCTCGACACCACCCTCGGTCAGGTCCAGTGCCAATCGCTGGTGATCGCCACTGGCGGCCTGTCGATTCCTACCCTGGGCGCTACCGGTTTCGGTTATCAGGTTGCGAAACAGTTCGGCCATGAGCTGCTGCCGACCCGCGCCGGGCTGGTGCCGTTCACCATTACCGACCAGCTCAAGGAGTTGTGCACAGAGCTGTCCGGCACCTCGGTGGATTGTCTGGTCAGCTGCAATGACCAGAGCTTTCGCGAGAACATTCTGTTCACTCACCGTGGCCTCAGCGGCCCGGCGATTCTGCAGATTTCCTCGTTCTGGGAGTCTGGCGATACGGTAGAGATCAACCTGCTGCCGGATCACGACGCGGCGAGCTGGTTGCAACAGCAAGTCGCTGAGCGTCCGAACAGCGAGCTGAAGACTTTGCTTGGCGAGATCTTCACCAAGAAAATGGCCAACCTGCTGGCGGACAACTGGTTCGTTTCCAAACCGATGAAGCAGTACACCCACGCTGAACTGGCGGAGATTGCCGAGAAGCTCGGCAGCTGGAAGGTTGTGCCGGCGGGAACTGAAGGCTATCGCACGGCTGAGGTGACTCTGGGTGGCGTCGACACCCGCGAGGTGTCGTCCAAGACCATGGAATCGCTGAAAAGCCCGGGCCTGTACTTCATTGGTGAAGTGCTCGACGTCACCGGGCACCTGGGCGGCTTCAATTTCCAGTGGGCCTGGGCCTCTGGTTACGCAGCGGCGCAGTTCGTTTGATCCACGTCTTTCAAATGTGAAATGCAATCCCTGTGGGAGCTGGCTTGCCAGCGATGAGGCCGGCACATCCAACACCGATGTTGAATGCCAGGACGCCATCGCTGGCAAGCCAGCTCCCACAGGTTTTGTGCCAATCCCCAAATTGAGTTCGGCAAAAAAGCAGTCAGGAACACTTTTTGCTGTCAGATGTGCTCGACGCCATTGCGTCGGCGTCATTACTGGCTCAATTTAGCGGCATCGCCTCGGAAGGCCTTCGCACTTCATGTCCTCGACCTCGTTTCGTCAGTCTTTGCGGCGCCTGTGGGCGCTGGATAAATTCAGCTAC
Source organism: Pseudomonas sp. GXM4 (assembly GCF_008923895.1). Classification (NCBI taxonomy): domain Bacteria; kingdom Pseudomonadati; phylum Pseudomonadota; class Gammaproteobacteria; order Pseudomonadales; family Pseudomonadaceae; genus Pseudomonas; species Pseudomonas sp. GXM4. Next base: position 3,623 of record NZ_WBRZ01000335.1, on the reverse strand, counting down.
AGCGTGCGGGTATTCATCGCCCTGACCGGCAGCATGGCGCTGTGCTGGTATCAGGATGAAATGGGCCTGCTGATCCCGTTGTTCCTCGGCATCATCGCCAGCGCCCTGGCCGAAACCGACGACAGTTGGCAGGGTCGTCTCAACGCTCTGGCGGTGACGCTGGTGTGTTTCAGCATCGCCGCGCTGTCGGTGGAATTGCTCTTTCCCTACCCGATCATTTTTGCCGTAGCCCTGGCACTGGCCAGTTTCAGCCTGACCATGCTCGGTGCGCTGGGCGAGCGTTACGGCGCGATCGCCTCGGCGACGCTGATTCTGTCGGTGTACACTATGATCGGCGTCGATCAGCGCGGCGGCGCGGTCACTGACTTCTGGCATGAGCCGATGCTGCTGGTCGCTGGCGCGGCGTGGTACGGCCTGCTCTCGGTGCTGTGGCAGGCACTGTTTTCCAATCAACCGGTGCAGCAAAGTCTGGCGCGCCTGTTCCGCGAGCTGGGCCTGTATCTGAAGCTGAAATCCTCGCTGTTCGAGCCGATCCGGCAGATGGACGTCGAAGCCCGCCGCCTCGAACTGGCGCAGCAGAATGGCCGGGTGGTCGCCGCCCTGAACACGGCCAAGGAAATCATCCTGCACCGGGTCGGCAACGGTCGACCCGGCTCGAAAGTCAGCCGTTATCTCAAGCTGTACTTCCTCGCCCAAGACATTCACGAACGCGCCAGCTCTTCGCACTATCCTTACAACGCACTGGCCGAGGCGTTCTTCCACAGCGACGTGCTGTTCCGCTGCCAGCGCCTGCTGCGCCAGCAAGGCAAGGCCTGCCGGGCCTTGGCCGAATCCATCCAGATGCGCCAGCCGTTCATCTACGACGCCAGTTTCGCCGAAGCCCTGAACGACCTGCATGCCTCCCTCGAACACTTGCGCATCCAGAGCAACCCGGCATGGCGCGGCCTGCTGCGCTCGCTGCGCGCACTGGCGGCCAACCTCGGCACCCTCGACCGCCTGCTCAGCGATGCCAGCAACCCCGATGCCCTGGCGGATGCCACCGACAGCAGCCTGCTCGACCGCTCACCGCGCAATCTCAAGGACGTGTGGATTCGCCTGCGCACGCAACTGACGCCGACCTCGCTGCTGTTCCGCCATGCCCTGCGCCTGCCGCTGGCACTGAGCATCGGCTACGGCATGGTGCACCTGATTCACCCGTCCCAAGGCTACTGGATCATTCTCACCACGCTGTTCGTCTGCCAGCCGAACTACGGCGCCACCCGGCGCAAGCTCGGCCAGCGGATCATCGGCACGGCCATTGGCCTGACGGTGGCCTGGGCGCTGTTCGATCTGTTCCCCAACCCGGTAGTGCAATCGTGCTTCGCCATCGCTGCCGGCGTGGTGTTCTTCACCAATCGCACCACCCGCTACACCCTGGCGACGGCGGCGATCACCATCATGGTGCTGTTCTGCTTCAATCAGGTCGGCGATGGCTACGGACTGTTCCTGCCACGGCTGTTCGACACCCTGCTGGGCAGCCTGATCGCGGGTCTGGCGGTGTTCCTGTTCCTGCCGGACTGGCAGGGTCGGCGCCTGAACAAAGTGCTGGCCAACACCCTGACCTGCAACAGCATCTACCTGCGCCAGATCATGCAGCAATACGCCGCCGGCAAGAGCGACGACCTCGCCTATCGCCTGGCCCGCCGCAACGCCCATAACGCTGACGCGGCGCTGTCGACGACACTGGCGAACATGCTCATGGAACCGGGGCATTTCCGTAAGGAGGCGGATGTCGGTTTCCGTTTCCTGGTGCTGTCGCACACCCTGCTCAGCTATTTGTCAGGGCTCGGCGCGCACCGCGAAACACAGTTGCCTGCGGAGGTACGTGAGCATCTGATCGAAGGCGCCGGGGTGAAACTGGCGACCAGCATCGACGAAATCGCTCAAGGCCTGGCGAGCAAGCAGCCGATTGCAATTCAGAGTGATGAAGAAGAAGCGCTGGCCAATGAGCTGGAACAGATGCCGGATGAAATCGATGAAGGGCAGCGGTTGGTGCAGACGCAGCTGGCGCTGATTTGCCGGCAGTTAGGGCCGCTTCGGACATTGGCGGCGCATTTGATCAAAGAAGTCTAGCTGCAAGCTACAAGCTACAAGCTACAAGCCGAACGCAACCCGGCTTCTAACTTGAAGCTTGCAGCTTGAAACTTGTAGCTCCCCCACTACATTCCATGCCGCCGCAATAACTTCTCATAAGTCCCGTCAGCCTTCATCGCTGCAATCGCCCGGTCAAACCCGGCGACGATCTGCTCATGCTGCGGGTTCTTCAGGCTGACCAGAATATGCAGGCTGTTTTCACTCAACGGCTTGGGTAAAAACTCCACCGAATTGCGCACCTTGGCCGATTCCCGGGCCAGGTAATACTTCGCTACGTACTCATCCTCAAGCGTCAGCTTGACCCGATCCGCCGCGAGCATGCGCACGCCCATGGCGAAGTTGTGCACGGGCACTTTCTGCATCGCCGTGTCGGCATCGAAAGGGGCGGAATAGGCATAGCCGCGCACCACCGCAATCGGATAGGTGTGCAGTTGCTCGAGGCTGTTGTATTCAATAGGTGCGTCTTTGCGCTTGAGGAAGCGGATGCGGTTGATCAGGTACTCACCGGAAAACTGGCCGATCTGCGTGCGCTCGTCGTTGTACCAAGCGTTGACCAGCACGTCGTAACGCCCCTCGCCAATCCCCAGCAATGCGCGCGCCCATGGCACTTGCTCGTAACCGCTGGCATAACCTGCGCGAGCCAGTGCGGTGCTGACAATGTCAGTGGCCAGTCCACCGTTGACCAGTGCATCGTCGGTAAACGGCGGCCAATTATCGAACGCCAGCCGCAGCTTCTGCGCCGCAGCATCCTGGCCGAGCACCAGCAGTCCGATCAAAGCAACGGCTTGAAGCAATCGCAGCATGCTTGAACATCCTCAGCGGGCAACCGCCCGACGTGGTTTCACGTCAAAACCCAAGGCCCCTTACCGGCAAAACCCAAGCATTGAACATTAGCTCATGGGAGCCAGTGGACAGTGCTCTTGAGCAGATTACACAAAGTCGCAGCCAGCGCGAGAAAGGAATAGTGGCATTTTGACCTTTATCACAGACTGTTGCGCCATACAGACATACGGCGCTGCTGCGCTTAGTATCGGGCGACATGGTCAAGGAATCGAAAAATGACAATCGAGTGGATCTGCAAACATCATCGTGATCTGGGCAAAGAGCAGTTGTACGCCTTGTTGAAGCTGCGCTCTGATGTATTCGTGGTCGAACAGAAATGTGCCTATCCGGATCTCGACGGCCAGGATCTGGAGGGTGATACCCATCACCTGATGGGCTGGGAGGATGATCATCTGATGGCTTATTTGCGCCTGCTCGACCCGGAATCCCAAGGCGGCGACGTGGTGATTGGCCGCGTGGTGACCGCGCCCGCCGGCCGTGGCAAAGGGCTGGGCCACGCCATGATGGAACAGGCGCTGAAGCAGGCCGAAAAGCACTGGCCGCAGGTACCGATCTATCTGTCGGCGCAGGCGCATCTGCAGGGGTATTACGGCAAGTACGGGTTCGAAGTGGCGGGCGAGGAATATCTCGAGGATGGGATTCCCCAC
>NZ_WBRZ01000334.1:0-5294 GCF_008923895.1 Pseudomonas sp. GXM4 | reverse complement strand
CGCGAAGGCGTCAGAACGTCTGCCCTAGATTCAGATAAACCGCCTGCTCATCCGCATCATTCAACCCATACGTGAAGTTCAACGGCCCCAGTGGCGTGTCGAAGCCGATAAACACACTCGCGGCATTGATGTAGCCGCTGTCGAATTCATTGTCGTTGTTCCACGCCCGACCGCGTTCCAGCGAGGCCCCGGCGTACAGCGGGAAGTCCAGCGGCAGGTACGAGCGCGGCGTCAGGCGGCGGTAGTACACCGCGCGCATCAGGCTGACGTTCTGCCCGGACAGCGCATCCTCACGGAACCCCGACAACTGCCGCGCGCCGCCGAGCAGGAAGCTTGAGGTCACCACATTGGCATCGTCCAGCGTGCGACTGTAGCGCCCGCCGAGTATCAGCGTATCCGGCCCGTGGCTCATCGCCTTGTCGAACTTTGCTTCCCATTGGCGATAGCGATTGTCCGAACCCAGACCCGGTTCGAACTGAGCGAACGTCAGGCTGACGTCCTTGCCTTCGTGCGGAAAGTACACGTTGTCCAGCGAGTCGTAGGAATACTTCACGGTATAGAAGCCCTCATTGAAACTCTCGCTCGGCAGATCCTGATCACCGATGCGCACGTCAGCCTTGCCCCAAGCCTGGCCGACGCCGAGTCGCACTTCACCGTTGTTGCCGATCTGCCGCCCAAGATTGAGGCCGAAGCCGTAGCGCTCGACCCGATACTGGGCGATCGGATCGTTATCCAGCACCGAATCAACGTTCTGCGCCTCGAACGACCCGTAGGGTGCGACGAAGTAACGCGAGCCGACGTCCAGCGGCTGATAGAACTCGCTGTACAGCTCCTGCTTGTCGCCGATCTGCGCGCGGGTCAGCCATTCCGCGCCGAGGCGGTTGATGCCGTTGACGCGGTAACTGGCGCCGAGGTTGAAAGCACTGTCGCCGCGCATGTCGTCCGACAGATTGAGGCCGACCCGCAAATAATCGGTACCGCTGCGCTTGCCGCTGGCGCTGATGACCAGTGTGTGATCCTGGCGTTTGTGCACGACGCGGTAACGCACTTGATCGAAGTAATCGAGGCCGTACAGCGTGCCCATGTCCGAATGCAGGCGGCCCAGGTCCAGCGGGGCGCCGATCGGTTGGCGGATGTAATAGCGAATTACGTCATCGTCAACTTTCGAGTCATTTTCGACGCGGATCGCGGTAATGATCGGCGTGCGCTGCCCCGGCTGGCGGGCGGCGTTCAGTTCCGCGTCCTGGGTTTCCGTCGGCTTGAGTTGCGCCAGCCGCGCATCGAGGATCCGCGTGGCGCGGTAACCGGCGTCGATCATCTCCTGAGCCTTGCCGAAATCGGTCACGCCGAACGCGGCCAGCGCAGGCTGGATCAATACGTCATTGGCGTGCAGCGTCGCCAGTTGTTCTTCGGAGTTGCGCCGGGTCATCAAGGTGATCGACTGATTGAGCACGTCCACCACGGTAGTCAACTGCTTGCGGTTGCGCAGCGGTGTGCCGATGTCGACGACGATGGCGATGTCGACACCCATTTCCCGTGCGACATCCAGCGGGATGTTGTCGGTCATGCCGCCGTCCACCAGCAGGCGCCCATCGAGCTCGACCGGGGCGAACACCGCGGGGATCGACATGCTCGCGCGGATCACTTGCGGCAGGTGGCCTTTGCGAAACACCACTTTCTCGCCATTGGCGATGTCGGTGGTCACGGCGCGAAACGGGATCGGCAGTTTGTCGAAGTCGCGGGTGTCGCTGGTGTGCGCCAACAGGCTTTCCAGCAACAGTGCGAGGTTCTGGCCCTGAATCACCCCCAATGGCAGGCCGAGGCTGCCGTCGTCGCGAAAGCTCAGTTTCTGCTTCACCAGAAAGTCGCGGTCGTCCTGTTTGCGGCGAAATGGCACGTCCTCACGCGGCGGCGCGTCGGACAGCGCCGCTTGCCAGTCGATGCTCAGGGCGAGCTTTTCCAGTTCATCGATCTTGTAGCCCGAGGCGTACAGCCCACCGACCACCGCGCCCATGCTGGTGCCGGCAATCGCGTCGATCCTGATGCCTTGTTCTTCCAGCGCCTTGAGCACGCCGATGTGCGCCAGCCCCCGCGCAGCGCCGCCGGACAGCACCAGGCCGATTTTCGGTCGTGGCGCTTCACTGGCGTGAACCAGCAGAGGAAGGAAACCAAGCAGCAGGCAGAACAGCAAACGGCGCATTGTGAGTCTCGGGGCAAGCGGTAAAGCCGGCTATTATAGCGGCGCCCTCTGTCTCAGGAGTTTCAGCGATCATGACCGTCGCCAAAGCCGAAGTTGTCATCACTTATTGCACTCAATGCCAGTGGCTGCTGCGCGCGGCGTGGCTGGCTCAGGAACTGCTCAGCACCTTCGCTGATGACTTGGGCAAAGTGTCATTGGTGCCGGGCACCGGCGGGGTGTTTCACATCACTTGTGCGGGTGTGCAGATCTGGGAGCGCAAGGCCGACGGTGGTTTTCCCGAAGCCAAGGTATTGAAACAGCGAGTGCGCGATCAGATCGATCCTGACCGCGACCTCGGCCACAACGACCGCACTCAGTGAGAGGCGGCCTCGGCGGCGACGGTTTTCTTGTCGGCCGAGCCTGACATCCGCGCCGACACCACAATCGCGACGATGATCAACGCGCCACCGATGAGCATCCGCAGGGTCGGGGTTTCACTGAACAACAGCCAGGCGAGAGTGATGCCGTAGACCGGCTCCATGGCGAACACCACTGCCGCCGTGCGTGCCTTGATCACCGCCAGACTGGCGACGAACAGGCTGTGCGCCACGCCCGTGCAGAACACTCCGAGCAGCGCGATCCACAACCAGTCCAGCGCTCGGACCTGACTCAACTGCGGCGCCGCGACCGGCAACAGACACAACGCCACGACGACGTTCTGGCACAACGCCGCCTGCACCGCCGGGATGCGCCCGGAACTGGCGCGGTTGGTCAGCGACAGCAGGGAAAACAGCAGGCCGGACAACACCGCCCAAAGCAAGCCGACGGTCGCGCCGCTGCCCAGATCGAATGCGGGCGTCACCAGCACCAGACCGATGCTGACCAATACCACCAGGACGATTTCATTGGGGCGGATGCGTTCGCGGAAGATCAATCCTTCGAGAATCACCGTGAACGCCGGGAAACTGGCAAAGCCCAAGGTGGCGATGGCCACCCCGGCGATCTTCACCGATACGAAAAAACTCACCCAGTGCCCAGCCAGCAACACGCCGCTGAGGGCGAGGCGCCGCCAGTCCACGGCCTGAAGTTTCTGCCAACCATGCTGGCTGAACAAACGGGCGAAAAATGCCAGGGCGAGCACGGCGAAAGCCGCACGTCCAAAGACGATCACAGCAGGGGATGCGGCAGCGAGTTTGCCGAACACACCAGTCAGGCCAAACATCAAAGCGCCAATATGCAGAGCGCCGAGGGCGGTACGCGGAGTCATTGCATTCCTTTTTCAGGTTCAACTTCATGGGGCCATTGAACCGTGTCTCGGCCTGCAAGTCTGTCGGCAGGCTATCGTCTTTTGTCGCAGGAATCGCGCCGAAGATGTCCGGGCGACGAGCCGAACTCACGAAGGACTGCGGCCGAGAACGCACTTTGCGAGCTGTAACCGACGCGACTGGCTACTTCACCAATCGGCAATGCAGTGTCGCGCAGCAGTTGCACCGCGAGATGCAGGCGTCGACTGCGGATGTAATCCATCGGCGTCTGCCCGCATTCGGCCATGAACCGTGCGTGCAGGCGCGCACTGGATAACCCGGCCACGCGCGCCAGGTCGGCGACTTGCAGCGGATAGCCGGCGTATTGCTCGATGTGCGCATCCAGCGCGGCGTAGGGCAGGCGACGCGCGCGGAGTTCGGCAGGTTGCGCGTGATTGAGACTGGCCAGCAGCAACACTGCGCCTTGCTGCGCGATCAACGGATCGCTGACCGGACTGTTCGCCAGCCAGTTGACCAATTGGCTCTGCCCCGAGTCCAGCGACAGCCGCCCCGGATGATCGAGCAAGCGGCGACTGGCCTCGGCATGCGCGCCCAGCGAGTCCTGCACCCATTGCCCTTCAGGGATGTCGAGCACCAGGCAGCTGCTGCCTTGGGGACTGTCGCAGGCATGATGAGCGCCGGACGGAACCACCACAACACTCTGCTGACGCACTTGGCTGCCACAGCCCTCGACCTCGAAATCCAGCGCACCGGACAGCCCGAACACCAACTGCGCGTGCTCGTGGCTGTGCACAATCAAGTCGTGGGTGTACTGGCGCAGGGTGAGGATCGGTCGCATGGCAGGTTGTCTCCGAAGTGGCCGTCAGTCTACACCGCCGTACGCCGGATGCGCTGTCACACGACTGACTCACGCTTGTCACGGTCGATTAACCGGGCGCGCGCAAGCTGGCGAAAACATCGCAGAGGGTTGCCCATGACCAGCGCCGAGCTCGCCCGACCCAGTCGCAAACAACGGGTGCGAACCCTGTGGATCTCCGATGTGCACCTGGGCACGCGAGATTGCCAGGCCGAGCACTTGTCGCAATTTCTCAAGGGCTACCACGCCGACAAGGTTTATCTGGTCGGTGACATCATCGATGGCTGGAAACTGCGCAGCGGCATGTACTGGCCGCAAGCGCACACCAACGTCATCCGCCGTCTGCTGACCATGAGCAAGCGCGGCACCGAGGTCATCTACGTCACCGGCAACCATGACGAATTCCTGCGGCGCTATTCGAAACTGATTCTGGGCAATATCCAGTTGGTCGACGAGGCGGTACACGTTACGGCGGACGGCCGGCATTTGCTGGTGATTCACGGCGATCAGTTCGATGTGATCACCCGTTATCACCGCTGGCTGGCGTTTCTCGGTGACTCGGCCTATGAATTTACCCTGACCCTCAACCGCTGGCTCAATCACTGGCGTGCCCGGTATGGCTACGGTTACTGGTCGCTGTCGGCGTACCTGAAACACAAGGTCAAGACCGCCGTCAGTTTCATCAGCGACTTTGAAGAAGCCATCGCCCACGAGTGTGTGAAGCGCAAACTGCATGGCGTGGTTTGCGGGCATATCCACCATGCCGAGATTCGCAAGGTGGGGGAGGTGGACTACCTCAATTGCGGCGACTGGGTCGAATCGTGCACAGCGTTGATCGAGCATTGGGACGGCACGATCGAGCTGTATCGACTGGCGGATGCCCAGGCGCGGGAGGCGCAATTGAAAGCTGCCAAAGTTGCCGAGATCGCTTAGTTCTCGGGTGTTTGAAGGGGCCTCATCGCTGGCAAGCCAGCTCCCACAGGTTTTGTAAACG
>NZ_WBRZ01000333.1:0-5304 GCF_008923895.1 Pseudomonas sp. GXM4 | reverse complement strand
AGATCAAAAGATCGCAGCCTCCGGCAGCTCCTACAGAAACGTCAGCATTCGCAGGCGACAGGTGTATTGGCCACTGACGCCACGCTCAGTTCGAAACCCTCATCCAGCCATCCGGTGACACCGCCGATCATCTCCTTGACCGGATAGCCCAATGCCGCGAGCTTCACCGCCGCCTTGTTCGCCCCATTGCAATGCGGCCCTGCGCAATAGACCACGAACAACGTGCTTTTCGGGTAATCGGCCAAGCGCTCCGCCGTGAGCAAGCGGGTCGGGATATTGATCGCGCCGGGCACATGGCCGCGCTCGAACGCCAATGGGCCGCGCACATCCACCAGAACAAAATCGACCTCCCCGGCCTCTTGGCTACTGAACACGTCGGAACAATCGGTTTCGAAGGTCAGACGATTGCTGAAATGCATCAGGGCAATCGCCGAAGGCGCGGCGGGAATTTCGCGAACCAGGCTGGTCATGTTGTGTTGCTCCTTTGTCTGTGGGGATGAACAGACTTTATCGAGACGGCGCTAGCCGCTACAGTGGCGCGCAAGACACCGACCGGGAGTTTTCCGCCAAATGCCCACTCAGCCCAATCTGGTTGCCATTCTGGCCTACGACGGCCTCTGCACATTCGAGTTCGGCATTGCCGTGGAGATCTTCGGCCTGGCCCGGCCAGAGTTCGATTTTCCCTGGTACGCGCATGCGATAGCGGCAGTCGATCCAGGCCCGATGCGCGCCATGGGCGGGATTCAGGTACTGGCCGATGGCGGCCTGGAACTGCTCGCCGCAGCGCGCACCATCGTCATTCCCGGCTGGCGCGACCGCAATGCCCCGGTACCGCCTGCGCTGATCGACGCGTTGCGTCGGGCGCATGACCGAGGCGCGCGGTTGCTGTCGATCTGCTCGGGCGTGTTCGTGCTCGCCGCCAGCGGCCTGCTCGACGGCCACCGCGCCACCACGCACTGGCGCTACACCGGTGAACTGGCGCAACGCTTCCCGGCGATCGAGGTCGATCCGGACGTGCTCTATGTCGACGCCGGTCAGCTGATCACCTCCGCCGGCAGCGCCGCCGGCATCGACGCCTGCCTGCATCTGGTAACCCGCGACTTCGGCACGCAGGTCGCCAACGCCGTCGCGCGGCGCTTGGTCATGTCGCCACAGCGCACCGGCGGCCAGGCCCAATTCATCCCCACCCCGGTCAGCCCGACACCCCGCAGCGACCTGTCGCGCGTCATGCAATGGGCCCGCGAACGCCTGCACGAACCACTGGAAGTCCGCGATCTGGCCAGTGAAGCGGCGATGAGCGAGCGCACGTTTTTGCGGCGCTTCACCGAAGCCAGCGGGCAAACGCCCAAGGCCTGGCTGCAACATGAACGCCTGGCGCGAGCGCGGGAGCTGCTCGAGAGCACCCATCAACACACCGAGCAGATCGCCCAACGCTGCGGCTATCGCTCGGTGGAGAGTTTTCGTGTGGCGTTTCGCAGCGTGGTGGGCGTACCGCCGTCGGTTTATCGGGAGCGGTTTGGGCGAAGCAACAAGCTTTCGCTCCATCCCACAGCGTTTTAAGCGCTGACGTTGACGGCCAGGCCGGCAGAAACGCTCGCGGTGAAAATTGTGAAACGGAAAATGCGGCTTGCTTTATATTGATTCTGATATAACCTGAAAATCAAACGCGCACTGGCACTTCTTGCAATACAACTCACCGTCGCCGCTTACGTTCAGCTATTACGCTTTTCCTTTTGACACAGGACTAGCCGATGCCGAAACACAAGGATGTGGTGTTCGTGGGGAGCGCGTTGAAAGATCTTAAAGCGTTCCCGGTTGATGCCCGAAGAGCGGCGGGGTTTCAGCTGGACCTGTTGCAACAGGGTGATGCCCCACTCGATTGGCGCCCTATGAAAACCGTAGGACGCGGTGTCAACGAAATCAGGATCACCGAGGACTCAGGGGCGTTTCGCGTGTTTTATGTAGTCAATCGACCTGAAGCAATCTATGTGCTTCACGCCATGCACAAAACCACGCGTAAAACGGAAATCAGAGACATAGAACTGGCCCGCGCCAGATATCAGGAAATAGGTTAAGCCATGAAGGAACATCAAGACTCATCCCAACGATTTTCCAGTGTATGGGATGCATTGGAGGACACGCCTCAGGAAGCCGCCAACATGCGTTTGCGAGCCAAGCTCATGCGTTCGCTTTGCGAAACCATTCGAGCGTGGGAGCTCCCTCAAAAGGACGCGGCACAGAGATTGGGAATCTCGCAGCCGCGCCTCAATGATGTACTCAACGGGAAAATCGACAAATTCTCGCTCGATGCATTGGTCAACCTGTCAGCTGCTGCAAGGCTGGAGGTGGACATTTGCTTTCCGTCAGGTCCTACATTGCAATGGGCCTGACTGACGATCTGTTTAGGACAGTCGTCGATTGACCTATATGCGGAAGTCAGCGAGCACAAAGGTCGTGTGAGTTCGAAGGTAACCGTCGACGTCATCCAGCGAATGCAATGCTCCACTGGATGACTCGATATTGGACGCATCGTCCTGACGAACCAAAGTTACGATAAACATTCCATCCTTTTGAACAAGTGTCCCGGTTACCTTTATTGCCATCCCATTCTCCTGAGAAAAAGAGGTCACGCTTATTGGCTTGAACTGCAGATTGCCAGCCACCTTCGCTTTGAGCTTTTTGCGCTTGGCAAGCAGTTCTTTACTAGCCACCCAACTGCCCACTCCAGCGGCGACGGACAATACGTACATGTAGTTGTAGCTTGATCTACCACGCGTACCATGCTTTTCAATCAGCCAATCGGTGACTTGCGAGACTACTTGCCAAATATCCATCACTCTTAGTCCTGTGCTAAAAACTCCCCGTTTCAATCCTCCCGCGTCAAAACCTCCAGCAACTCAATCTCAAACACCAGATTCGAATTCGGCGGGATCTTGCCCATGGTCCGCTCGCCGTACCCCAGATGCGCCGGTACCAGCAATTTGCGTTTGCCGCCGACCTGCATGCCCATCAGGCCCTGATCCCAGCCTTTGATCACCCGGCCAGTGCCAATCACGCACTGAAACGGTTTGCCCCGGCTCCAGGACGAATCGAATTCAGTGCCGTCTTCCAGCCAGCCGGTGTATTGGGTGGTGATCAGCGCGCCTTTCACCGCGGCTTTGCCGTCGCCCGCTTGCAAGTCGATGATTTGCAGTTCGTCTGTCATGTCGTTGGCTCTTGAGATGTTCGCAGGCGGCGTTTTTCGCAGAATCCGGCGTCGATGGCAATCCATGGAACCGAAAACACGCCTTGCCGCTCACATGTGTATCGACATCGTATGACGACAAGGATGCTTAGATGACCGACTCTCGATTGCTGCGCAGTTTCATCCCGCCCTACATCCTCAACCGCATCATTGCCCACGGTTCCGAGCCGCAGCGCAACGCCGCGATGCAGACGCTCAATCATGTGCGCAGCCTGCTGCCCAACCCCGGCCGTCCTTCGCAGCCGCCGGCGCGGGCGATTCTGCCGGAGGCGAGCAAGCCTGGCCTGGCGCGGCGCAGCGTGCATGATGCGCAGAACAAAATGCTCTTGCCGGGCATGCCGGTGCGTCTCGAGGGCCAGCCGGCATCGGGGGATCCGGCAGTCGACGAGGCTTACGATGCGCTGGGCGCCAGCTATGATTTCTTCTGGAAGGTGCTCGGTCGCGACTCGATCGATAATCAGGGATTCGCGCTGATCGGCAGCGTGCATTACGGGCAAGCCTACGAAAACGCATTCTGGAATGGCGCGCAGATGGTTTTCGGTGACGGCGATGGCGAAATCTTCCAGCGCTTCACCCGCTCGCTCGACGTCATCGGCCATGAACTGGCCCACGGCGTCACCGAAAGCGAAGCCGGGCTGATTTATGCCAACCAGTCCGGCGCGCTGAACGAGTCGCTCTCGGATGTATTCGGCGTGTTGACCAAGCAATACACCCTTGGCCAAACCGCCGAGCAGGCAGACTGGTTGATCGGCGCCGACCTGCTGATGCCACAGATTCAAGGCAAGGGCCTGCGCTCGATGTCGCACCCCGGCACGGCATACGACGACCCGATGCTGGGCAAGGATCCGCAACCGGATCACATGCGCAAGTTCGTCATCACCAGCGAAGACAATGGCGGCGTACACATCAACTCCGGCATTCCCAACCGCGCGTTTTACCTCGCAGCCCGAGCGTTTGGCGGCTTCGCCTGGGAAAAAGCCGGACGCATCTGGTACGACACACTGTGCGACGACCGTTTGAAACAGGACGCAACGTTCGACGCGTTCGCAAAACTGACGATCAACCACGCCGGCGAGCGCTTCGGCGCCGAAGCAGCCGACGCAGTGCAGCAAGCCTGGGCACAGGTCGGTATCGAATAATCCGAGGAGACCGTATGAAAACGCTACCCGAGCTGGATAAAGATTCCGTTTTGCGCGTATCTCGCCAGGGTGGCGTTGCAGCGATTCACAGCCTGAGCCGCCCACGGGAAATCGAATTTGCCCAGTGCGACATCAATCAGCGTTCCAGGATCTGCTCGGTGCTCGAAGGTTGCCTGCCACTCGATAGCAGCGAATCGGGCCGTGGGGATCAGCGCTTCTACCAGATTGAAGTGCGCTATCAGTCCGGGGAAATGGTGTTGAAGGTGCCGGAGGACCGGGCGCCGGGGGAATTAGTGAGTCTGTGGGACAAGGGAGAGCTTGTGTAAACGCTCTCCCCCGCGATCAAGCTATTTCTCGACCGGCTGCATCTCGACAATCGTGCCGTTGGTGATCATCACCATCACGTACTTGTCATTGATCTGCACCCACTGCGCCTGGTCGATCGGCGCTTTCAGACCTTTGGCTTTCCAGTTCTTCAAAGCCTTGTCGTCGCGCTGGTACATTTCTGGAGCGCGGTCGTTGACCTTCAGCTGGCGGTCGCTGGTCGGCGATTGCACGGCGGGTTCGCTGGAGGTTTGCGCCGCTTGAACAATGGGTGTGATTCCGGCAATGCCCGCAACAAGGGCCAGGCTGGCGATTAGGGTTTTGCTGTTCATCGGTGAACCTCCGCAGTTGTGTCATACGACATCTACGACTACGAAGTTTTATAATCATCCCGTTTTTTGACGATGATGATCAGGCTCGATCAGTCAATCGCCTTCGCTGATGCGTGGGGCGCAACGTCAAAATCAAATATAACGCACCATCCATGCGGATTTTTCCAGCACGTATCTCCCGCAAATAGTAATTCGACCGTCGTCTGAAAGATTCATATCGACGAGAGCTTCCCCTTCATCGTCCCCTTTTCTAAAAGGAACAAAA